>DASUZH010000566.1:0-3395 GCA_036376975.1 Burkholderiales bacterium
TCTTCCTCGACGATCAGCTCGTCGCACCCCCGCCGGATGGTCTCAATGGCCTGCTGGACTAAGGTCATTCCCGATTTTCGCCCGCTGCGATCTATGCTAGCCTCCGCAGGCTTCTGAATAATCAAGGGATTCTAAGGTAAAGAAGGCTTCAATGCGCCACCCGAACCTGGCCCGTGTCGCAATCGCCGCCCTCGCCGCCACCGGCGTGGTCGCGGCGTTCGCCACCATGGCGCCGGTGCCGCTGCCCGCGCCGGCCGATTCTCCGCTGGTCGAGGCGCTGGCGATCCGCACCGATTCGCTGGTCCCGCCGCCGTCCTCGTACCGCCGCGAGGAGCGCTTCCAGCGCGGCGACACGCTGGCTGCGTTCCTGCAGCGGCTCGGCGTCGACGATGCGCAGGTCGAGCGGCTGAAGCGCGTGCGCGCGCTGCAGCAGCTGCGCCCGGGCATGCTGGTCTCCGCCGAGGTCGGGGTCGACGGCGCGCCGCTCTACCTCAACTTCCTCAACAGCCGCGATACCCTTGTGCGCATCGGCGGCGCGGCGGAAGGCTACCGCGCCACCGAGGAGCGCGCGCAGTTCGAGGCGCGCACGGTGATGAAGACGGGCGAGATCCGCAGCTCGCTGTTCGCGGCAAGCGACGCCGCCGATATTCCCGACAGCGTCGCCATGCAGCTCGCCGACATCTTCGGCGGCGAGGTCGACTTCCACCGCGACCTGCGCAAGGGCGACCGATTCGCGGTGGTGTACGAGCTGTACCATTTCTCGGGCCGTCCGGTGCGGGCGGGGCGCGTGCTCGCCGCCGAGTTCACCAACCAGAAGAAGACCTTCCGCGCGGTGCAGTTCCAGGGCGGCTACTACGCGCCCGACGGCAGCAACCTGCGCAAGGCGTTCCTGCGCTCGCCGCTCGAATTCTCGCGCGTCACCTCCGGCTTCGGCACGCGCCGCCATCCGATCCACAAGGACTGGCGCGCGCACCAGGGCGTCGACTACGGCGCGCCGGTCGGCACCCGCGTGCGTTCGGTGGGCGGCGGCTTCGTCGAGTTCGCCGGCCCGAAGGGCGGCTACGGCAACGTAGTCATCGTCCGCCACCAGGGACGCTACGAGACGCTGTACGCGCACCTGAGCCGCATCGCGGTGAAGCGCGGCGCGCGCGTCGACCAGAACGACACCATCGGCTTCGTCGGGCAGACCGGCTGGGCCACCGGCCCGCACCTGCATTACGAGTTCCGCGTCGCCGGCGCGGCGCGCAATCCCCTCTCCATCGCCATGCCGGCCGGGACGCCGGTGCCGGCGAAGGATCTGGCCGCCTTCGAGGCGCACGCCGCGCCGCTCGCCGCGCGGCTCGACCTGCTAGCGAACGGCAATCTTGCCCAGCTGAGTGAATAGCTCGCTTTACGTCGGCCTCATGTCCGGCACCAGCCTGGACGGGGTCGACGCGGTGCTGCTCGACGCAGCCGCCGCCCCCCGCGTCCTCGCCAGCGTCCACCACCGGTTCGACGAACCGTTGCGGCGGGAGCTGCTCGCGCTGAACGCGCCGGGCGACAACGAGGTCGACCGCTGCGCGCGCGTCGGCAACGAGCTGGCGCGGCGCTACGCCGCCGCCGTAGCCGAGCTGCTGCGCTCGAGCGGCCGCACCGCCGCCGAGATCCGCGCCGTCGGCTGCCACGGCCAGACCGTGCGCCACCGTCCCGACCGCGGCTACACCCTGCAGATCGGCAACGCGGCGCTGCTCGCCGAGCTCGCCGGCATCGCCGTGGTCGCCGACTTCCGCGCCCGCGACGTCGCCGCCGGCGGCCAGGGCGCGCCGCTCGCGCCCGCGTTCCACGCCACGCTGTTCCGCCATCGCAGCGAGAACCGCGCGGTGGTGAACCTCGGCGGCATCGCCAACGTGACGCGGCTGCCGATCGAAGGCACGGTGCTCGGCTTCGACTGCGGCCCCGGCAACTGCCTGCTCGACCTGTGGGCGGCCAGGCACCTCGGCAAGGCCTACGACGACAACGGCGAATGGGCCGCGGGCGGCAAGCTCGACGCCGGCCTGCTCGCCCGGCTGCGCGACGAGCCGTTCTTCGCCGCGCCGCCGCCGAAGAGCACCGGACGCGACCTGTT
The DNA here is from genome assembly GCA_036376975.1 of Burkholderiales bacterium. Taxonomy (GTDB): domain Bacteria; phylum Pseudomonadota; class Gammaproteobacteria; order Burkholderiales; family SG8-39; genus SCGC-AG-212-J23. The sequence goes on from DASUZH010000566.1 coordinate 2,105, forward strand.
CAACGAGAAGTGGCTGGCTGCTCGCCTGCGCGGCGAGGAGCCGCGGGCGGTGCAGGCCACCCTGCTGGAGCTGACCGCGGGCAGCGTGGCCGACGCCTGCAAGGGCGCGGCGCGGGTCATCGTCTGCGGCGGCGGCGCGCACAACATCGCGCTGATGCGCCGCATCGCCGCGCTCACAGGCGCGCCGGTGGAATCGAGCGCGCAGCATGGCCTCGATCCGTCGCTGGTGGAGGCCGCCGCGTTCGCCTGGCTCGCCGAGCGCACGCTCAACAATGCGCCCGGCAATCTCGCCGAAGTGACCGGCGCGAGAGGACCGCGCGTACTGGGCGCGATCTACCCGAAGTAAGAAGGGAAATTAAGTCGAGAAAGACGACCCGCAACCGCAGGTGCTCTGCGCGTTCGGGTTCTTGATCACGAACTGCGCGCCTTCGAGGCCTTCCTGGTAGTCGATCTCGGCGCCGACCAGGTACTGGTAGCTCATCGGATCGATCAGCAGCATCACGCCGTTCTTTTCCATCACGGCGTCGTCCTCGTTCTTCACCTCGTCGAAGGTGAAGCCGTACTGGAAGCCCGAGCAGCCGCCGCCGGTGACGAACACCCGCAGCTTGAGCTCGGGGTTGCCTTCCTCTTCGATCAGCTGCTTGACCTTGTTGGCGGCGCCGTCGCTGAAGACCAGCGGTGCCGGCATCTCGGTGACTGCGTTCATCCTGCTTTTCCTTTACCCGCCAGAAGCGAGTTTGAGTTCCACGCCCTTCACTTCGGAGACGTGGTGCACCAGGCGCCCTTCAACCACGGCGCCCTGATGGATTTCGATGCTCTTGTAGTACACGTCCCCTTTGACCCTGGAGCCGGCCTGGAGTTCGAGCGTCTCGGTGGCGTGTACCGGGCCGTTGATGGTGCCGTTCACCACGATGTGCGCGGCCTGCACTTCGCCGTCGACGCGCGCGTCGGACGACACCACCAGAGTGCCGGGCTGGTCGGGCAGCGCCGCGACGTTGCCGCGCACCATGCCGTCGACCCGCAACCCGCCGCTGAAGATCACGTTGCCCTCGATGCGCGTGGTCGCGCCGATCAGGCTGTCGATGCGGTTCTGCGGCTTGCTCGTTGTCTTGTTGAACATCTTGCTCTCCCTTCTGCTCCCCCCCTACAGACTCACCGAGTTGGTGGCGCGCGGCTCGCTTGAGCCGCTTTCGTAGATGCGTGCCTGCACGCTCTCCACTTTCGCCCTGGGGCTGACTCTGAAGGTGCCCTCTACCCTGCGGAAGTACCTGAAATTCAGCTTGAAAGCAGC
>DASUZH010000567.1:0-4982 GCA_036376975.1 Burkholderiales bacterium
CTGCTGCTCGCGCTTCCCGCGCTCGCGCACGCGCAGAGCTGGCCGGCCAAGCCGGTCAAGGTTCTGGTGCCGTTTCCGCCGGGCGGCGTCACCGATGCGGTGGCGCGCATCACCGCCGAATGGCTGACCCAGCGCCTCGGCCAGCCGTTCGTGGTGGAGAACCGCCCGGGCGCGAGCGGCGCCATCGCCGCCGAGGCGCTCGCGCGCTCCGATGCCGACGGCTACACGCTGTTTTCCGCCTCGACGCCGCAGCTCGCGATCGTGCCGTTCGTGCAGAAGGTGAACTACGACCCGCTGAAGGACTTCGCGCCGGTGTCGATCGTCGGCACCAACGCCTTCGCGCTCGGCTGCAACGAGCGGATGCCGGGGGCCACGCTGAAGGAGTTCGTCGACTACAACAAGGCCAACCCCGGCAAGCTGTCCTACGCCTCGCCCGGCCAGGGCTCGGTCGGCCACCTCACCATGGCGCTGTTCCTCGCCCGCGCCGGCCTGAAGGGCGAAGCCGTGATGTACAAGGGCGGCGGCCCTGCGGTCGCCGACACCGTCGCCGGCCACGTGCCCTGCTACTTCGGCAACTTCAACGAGCTGATCCCGCACGCCGGCGCCGGCGGACGGCTGAAGATCCTCGCCGTGTCCAGCCTGCAGCGCGCGCCGCAGCTGCCGAACGTGCCCACGGTCGCCGAGCAGGGCTATGCGGGCTTCCAGACGCTGACCATGAACGGCTACGTCGCTCCGGCCGCCACGCCGCGCGAGGTCGTCGAGCGCGTCGCGCGCGAGATCGCCGCGGGCTGCAAGGACGCGGCCTTCGCCGCGCGCCTTGAGAAGATCGGAGTCGACCCGGTTTGCAGCACCCCGGCGGCGTTCGCGCAGGCGATCAGGGAAGATCAGCTGACCTGGAAGGAAGCGGTCGCCGCGGCCGGGATCAAGCCGCAATGAAGCTGCGCGTCGCGATTCCGGATCTCATCTCGCCGTCCTATTTCCCCGCCATCGCCGCGGTCGAGATGGGCTGCTTCAGGCAGCAGGGCTTCGACGCCGAACTGTCGCTGCTCTACCCGGTCACCAAGACCTACGAGGACCTGCGCGACGGCAAGCTCGACTTCGTCGGGGGCGCCTCGCACGCCGCGCTCTATGCGTTCAAGGACTGGCAGGGCGGCAAGCTGCTGTGCGCCCTCGCCCAGCATATGTACTGGTTTCTGATAATGAAGAAATCCCTTAACGCGAAGAAGGGAGACCTTTCCAGCGTGAAAGGCCAGCGCATCGGGGCAGCGCCGGGGCCGGTCGACGGCCTGAAAGAGATGCTGAAGGTCGCCGGCATCGACCCGGCGAAGGACGTGAAGATCGGCCCGGTGCCGGGCTTCACCGTGGGCATGACCGCCTCGTTCGGACTGCTCGCCGCAAAGGCGCTCAAGGAAGACCAGATCGACGGCTTCTGGGCCAACGGCATGGGCGCGGAAGTCGCGGTGAAGAGCGGCATCGGCACGCTGGTGCTCGACGCGCGGCGCGACGGCAGCGCCCTGACGAAGGGCTATACGTTTCCCGCTTTGGTCACTTCGGAAAGAATCATCAAGGAAAACCCTGCGGCTGCGCGCGCCGCCGTCAAGGCGGTGGAGACCGCGCAGCACGCGCTCAGAGAAGATGCGCACCGCGCCACCGCGATCGGCAAGAAGCTGTTCCCGCCGGCCGAGGCGGACATGATCGCCGAGCTCATCCAGCGCGACGCGCCGTTCTACGACTCGGCCATTTCCGAGCGCACGGTGGAATCGATGAACGCCTTCGCGCGCGGCATGGGGCTGCTCTCGCGGCAGGTCGGCTACGCGGACGTGGTGTGGAAAGGCTGAAAGGCCGGGTCGCGATCGTCACCGGCGCCGGCGGCGGCATCGGCAAGGCGCTGGCGACGCGCCTGGCGCAGGACGGCGCGTCGGTCGTGGTCGCCGACCTGCAGAAGTTCGACCAGGCCGCGGCCGAGATCGCCAAAGCCTCCGGCTCCCGCACCCTCGGACTGCAGGTCGACGTCTCCGACGAGGCGCAGGTGGAGCGCATGGCGACCGAGACCAGGAAGCTGTACGGCCGCATCGACATCCTGGTCAACAACGCGGCGGTGTTCAGCTCGCTCGAGCTGCGCCCGTTCGAGAAGATCAGCGCCGCCGAGTGGCGCAAGGTGATGGACGTCAACACGCTCGGCGTGTTCCTCTGCTGCCGCGCCTGCGCGCCGCACATGCGCGCCGCCGGCGGCGGGCGCATCATCAACCTCGCCTCGGGCGCGCCGCTGAAGGGCGTGCCGAACTTCCTGCACTACATCTCGAGCAAGGGCGCGGTGATCGCCATGACCCGCGGCCTGGCCCGCGAGCTGGGCAAGGACCGCATCACCGTCAACGCGCTCGCGCCGGGCTTCACCGTGTCGGAGAACGTGGCGAAGGACCCCGCGCACATGCGCACGGGAGAGATCAGCAAGGCCTCGCGCGCCATCCAGCGCGACGAGACGCCGCAGGACCTGGTGGGCGCGGTGAGCTTCCTCGCCAGCGACGACGCGGCCTTCATCACCGGGCAAACCCTTGTCGTAGACGGCGGATCCGCGATGCTATGAGCGACGTTATCGACGTCCACAACCATGTAGTCCCCGAGCAGTTCCCGAAGTACGCCGGCAAGGGGACCAACGTGCCCTGGCCGTCGATGGCGGAAGCGCACGCCTGCCACAAGCACGTGATGATCTCCGGCAAGGTCTACCGCACCGTGTCCGACGGCTGCTGGAGCGTGCCGCGCCGCATCGAGGACATGGGCAAGCAGGGCGTCGCGCGCCAGGCCATCTCGCCGATGCCCGAGCTGCTCTCCTACTGGCTGCCGCTCGACGACGCCAAGGTGATGGTGCGCTACCTGAACGAGCAGATCGCGGCGATGATCGCGCTGTCGCCGAAGAACTTCGTCGGCCTCGGCGCGGTGCCGCTGCAGGACACCGAAAGCGCGCTCGATGAATTGGACTTTGTAGTCAAGAAACTGAGATTCTCTGGCGTGGAAATCGCCAGCCACGTCAACGGCGCCTCGATCGGCGATCCGCGCTTCGAGCCGTTCTTCGCCGCTTGCGAACAAATGGGCGCAGCGGTGTTCGTGCACGCCCTGCGCCCGGCCGGCATGGAGCGCATCGTCGGCGCCTTCTCGGAGCAGGCGGTGCTCTTCCCGAACGAGATCGCGATCGCCTGCGCCTCGATGATCACCGGCGGGGTCGCGGCGCGCCATCCGAAGCTGCGCATCGCCTTCAGCCACGGCGGCGGCACCATGCCGATCCTGCTGCCGCGCCTGGTGCACGCCTGGAACATGGTGCAGAAATCGAAGGAGTCGCTGACCGAGTCGCCGGCCGTCACGGCGAAGCGCTTCTACTACGACGACGTGCTGTTCGACGCCGACTCGATCAGGTTCCTGGTGAACCGCTTCGGCGCCAGCCAGGTGCTGGTCGGCACCGACTATCCGTTCGCGCTGGGCGAGCAGGATCCGCTGGGCCGGCTCGCGGCGCTCGACTCAGAAACCAGGAATCTGATTACGTCGACGAACGCGAAGCGTTTCCTGGGCCTCTAGTCGACCTTCACCCCGGCCGCCTTGATGAGCGGCCACCACTTGTCGATTTCCGCCTTGTGGAAGGCGCCGAGCGCCTCGGGAGTCTGCTGCTCGCGCGAGGGAATGTCCTGGCCGAGGTCGGCGAGCCGCTTGCGCACCGCGGGGTCCGCCAGGCTGTCCACCACCGAAGCGTTCAGCCGCGCGACCACGTCCTTCGGCACGCCCCGCGGCACCCAGAGCGCATGCCAGATGGAGATGTGCACTCCCGGCGCGCCGGCCTCGTCGACGGTGGGAATCTCCGGCGCGGCGGCGAGGCGCTCCTTCGCGGTGACGGCGAACGGCTTGATGCGTCCGCCGCGGACCTGCGCGAGCGCGGTCACCGCCTGGTCGAACATGATGTCGATCTGCCCGCCGACCAGGTCCTGCATCGCCGGGCCGGTGCCGCGGTAGGGGATGAACTGCAGCTTTGCGCCGATGGCGTTCGCGAAGTAGATGCCGCCGACGTGCGAGCCGGAGCCGGCGCCGGCGGTGCCGGCCGTCACCTTGCCGTCGTTCGCCTTGATCCAGGCGATCAGCTCCTTCAGGTCCTTGGCCGGGACGCCGCTGCGCGCGACCAGCAGCTGCGGGTTGCTCGCCAGCAGCGCGACCGGCTCGAGGTCCTTCAGCAGGTCGTACGGCAGCTGGTAGATGGCGCCGTTCACGACGTGCGTGCTCCAGTGCCCGATGCTCAGCGTGTAGCCGTCGGGCGCGGATTTCACCACCCGGCCGATGGCGATCGAGCCGGCGGCGCCGACGGTGTTCTCCACCAGCACGGCCTGGCCGAGCGGCTGCCGCATGCGCTCGGCGAGGATGCGGGCGATGGTGTCGGTCGGGCCGCCGGCGGCGAAGCCCGCGACCATCACGACCGGCTTGGCCGGATAGCCTTGCGCGCCGGCGGCGCCGGACGCAAGCATGAGAAGCGCCAGCAGGACTCGTTTCATCTTCCCTCCCCGAAAATGCGCGGCAGCACGTCGCTGATCGAGTCGGCGAACACGGCGTGCGCCACGTCGTCGAAAGGCGTCGGCTGCGCGTTCACGATCACGATCTTGGCGCCCGCCTCGCGCGCGACGTCCACGGTACCGGCGACCGGGTAGACCTGCAAGGTGGTCCCCACCGCCACGAACACGTCTCCCTCCGCGGCGACGCGCATGGCGCGGTCGATCACCTCCGGCACCAGCTGCTGGCCGAAGGAGATGGTGTCGCTCTTCAGGATGCCGCCGCACTGGCGGCACTTCGGGTCGGCCTCGCCGGCGCGTACCCGGTCGAGCGCCTTCTGCATCGGCGCGCGCATGCCGCAGTCCCAGCACATCACCTTGCGCATGGTGCCGTGCACCTCGATCACCTTCTCCGGCGAATTGCCGGCGACCTGGTGCAGCTCGTCGATGTTCTGCGTGATC
>DASUZH010000568.1:0-2740 GCA_036376975.1 Burkholderiales bacterium
CACGCCGCCGCATCACTCTACAAGTTCGTCTGGGACGAGTACTGCGACTGGTCTGTGGAGATGGCGAAGAACCAGCTCGCCGACCCGGACGAGGCCGTGCAGAGGGGTACGCGGAGGACGCTGGTGCGGGTGCTCGAGACAGCGCTGCGCCTCGCGCACCCGATCATCCCCTTCGTCACCGAGGAGCTCTGGCAAAAGGCCGCGCCGCTCGCCGGCAAGAAGGGCGAGACAATCATGCTGCAGCCCTATCCCAAGTCGCAGCCGGAAAAGATCGACGAGGCAGTGGAGAAGGAGATCGCGCTCGCCCAAGCGGTCGTCAACGCCGGCCGCTCGCTTGCGAGCGAATCCAAGGTCGTTCATCGAAGCGCCCCATTCTTCATCTCCGGCACTCCTACCGTCTCTACTAGCGCCGCGGTGACTACATTCATGCCGAAGGCCACCTTCGTTCCGGACCTGCCGAAGGGGAACTCCCCCGTCATGTCCGTGGCGCATCACGGCGTGATGCTCGACATCAAGGTCGACCCGGCAGCCGAGCGTGAGCGCCTGGCGAAGGAGATCGCGCGCATCCAGGCGCTGATCGCGCAGACCGAAGGCAAGCTCGCGAACGAGTCGTTCGTGGCGCGCGCGCCCGCCAAGGTGGTCGAGGAGTTCCGCGCGCGCCTGGCCGAGCAAAGATCGACCGTCAGCAAGCTCAAAGAACAGCAGGAAAAGCTCACGGCGCGCGCGTGAACCTGCCGGCAGGCCTGCGAGCCCTCCGCCACCGCGACTTCCGGTTGTTCTTCGTCGGCCAGGGCGTCTCGCAGATGGGCACCTGGCTGCAGCTGATCGCCACCAGCTGGCTGGTCTACCGCCTGTCGGGCTCCACCTTCCTGCTCGGCCTGTCGGCGTTCGCCATGCAGATCGGCTTCCTGGTCCTCGCGCCGGTGGCGGGGGTGTTCGTCGACCGCATGGACCGGCGCCGCGTGCTGCTGGCGACCAACTCGATCGCGGTGCTGCAGGCGGTGACGATGTTCGCGCTGGTGGCGCTCGGCCACGTCGCGCCCTGGCACCTGATCGCCGGCAACCTGGTGCTCGGCATCGTCAGCGCGTGCGACGCGCCGGCGCGGCAGTCGATCCTGATCCAGCTGGTCGGCGGCGCCAAGGCCGACCTGCCGAACGCCATCGCGCTCAACTCGATCATGATGAACGGCGCGCGCTTCGTCGGCCCGATGGTCGGCGGCGCGCTGATCGCGGCGTTCGGCGAGAAGTGGGGCTTCGGCCTCAACGCGCTGTCCTACTTCGTGATGATCGGCGCGCTGGCGCGCATGGCGCTCGCGCCGCGCGCGGCGCCGGGCGGCGGCGAAGCCGGCCTCTGGCGCGAGCTCGCCGCCGGCGCGCGCTACGCCTACGGCTTCCTGCCCACGCGCAGCGCGCTGCTGCTGCTCACCGCCACCAGCCTGAGCGTCAACTCGTACGTCGCGCTGATGCCGTGGTTCGCGCGCGAGACGTTCCACGGCGACTCCGGCGTGCTCGGCGTGCTGCTCGGCGCGGCCGGCTTCGGCGCGGTATCCGGCATGGTGTACCTCGCCTGGCGGCCGGGGATCCGCGGCCTGTTCCGCGTCATCGGCTGGACCGCGGCGCTCGCCGGCGCCGCCCTGCTGGTGTTCTCCTTCAGCAGGTGGCTGTGGCTCGCGGTGCCGGCGCTCTACTTCGTCGGCATGGGGCTGATGCTCACCGCGGCCTCGACCAACACGGTGCTGCAGAGCATCGTGCCCGACGAGCTGCGCGGGCGCGTCGCCTCGCTCTACGTGATGTCGTTCCTCGGCATGTCGCCGATCGGCGCGCTCGCCGCCGGCTGGGCGGCGGAGCACATCGGCGCGCCGGCCACGCTCGCGATCTGCGGCGGCCTCGCGCTGGTGGCGGCCGCCGTCTACGCGCTGCAGTTGCCGCGCATCCGCCAGGAAATCCGCCCGGTATACGAGCGGCTGGGAGTGCGGGACTAGTTGAAGGGGCGGAAGCCCTGGCCGATGAACGGCGGCTGGCGGCCGACGATGCCCTCGAGCAGGATCAGCTCGGCGTCGGTGTGGTTGATCACCGGCGCCGGCATCACCATCTGCGGCGCGCCGGACGCCATGATGTAGCGCGGCGCCTCGTGGTGCCGCGTGGTCACCGTCTCCGCCGCCGACGGCTGCGCGATCGGCGTCAGCACCGCGGTGCCGTAGCAGGTGCAGGCGTAGGTGCGCTCGGCTTCGGCCTCGATGTACACCGCCGTGCCGCGGATTCCGATCACCGCGGTCGCCGTGCGGATCTCCTTCCGCTGGTTGGGCCGGAACACGGAAAGCACCGCGCCGGTCACCACCCGCAGGCCGTTCGCCACGATCGACACCTCGGAGTTCTGCCGCACCAGGAACGCGTCGCTCTGCACCGCGAACACGATCTCGCCGCCCGGCTGCGTGCGCACCGTGTCGCCCGGGCGCAGCTCGCCGCCCTGCTGCGCGCTGGCGCCGTTCACGTGCGCGTTGCCGCGGATGCGGTACACGCCCTTCTCCACGCGCCCCTGCGCGAGCGCTTCGCGGATGAAAAGGAGGGCGGCGGTGCCCTGCAAAGCGCTTTTTACAATCTGGCGGCGCCTCACGCTAGGCGAGCGCGTAGCGCAGAGTCTCGGCCTCGGTCGGCCAGGAGGTGTCGAACTGCCAGCTGTGCTGCGCCTCGAGGCGCAGGCGGAACGCCTGCTCGAGGTCGCGCGGCGCGATCGCCGCGC
>DASUZH010000569.1:0-5844 GCA_036376975.1 Burkholderiales bacterium
CGCCGCGCCGCAGGAGGAGATCAGGAAGTCGCGGCGCGACAGGCCGAGCTTCCTGGAGTGGATCGAAGCGGCCTCGTGCGCCAGGCGGTTGGCTTCCAGGTTCGCCGGCCACAGCGGGACGGGCTCGAATTCGCCGTTGGAAGTGCTGTCGAGCTTGATCGGGAGACGCTTGCCTTCGGGATCGGCGCGGGCCATGGTTGCCTCCTGAATCAGAATACACCCGGCGCGAGGCCGCATTCCCGCGCCGCCCAGGAGAAGAACGAGCGGTAGGGCTCCTCGCCGCGGCGCGCGGCGGGGACCCAAGCGGCCGTCGCCGCGGCGCGCCGGCGCTCGCCGGCGACACAGTGGTGGAACAGCGTCACCACCTGGCCGCGGGCGGTCATTGCCGCGAAGCGCTCGGGTGTCGGCGCGTCGGGCTTGCGGCCGGTGGCGACCGCGTCTATTGCGACGTGCTCGGCGGCGATCGGATCGCCGCCGCCGGCGCGCGCGGCGATCGCGGCGGCGCGCGCGCCGCTGCCGAGCGCCCAGCGCGGCAGCTCGGGCGAGCCGGCGCGCAGCAGCTCGGCCATGTCGGCCCAGTAGTCGTAGCCCGGCCGCCGCAGCCCCGGGTAGATGGACGCCTCGAGGATCTCGCGGCGGCGGAAGCCGTCGCGGCTCGCGGCGACGAGATCCGCCGGCAGGATGCGCGTCGCCCATTCGCTCGCCGCCAGCCGCTCGCGCCCGCGCGAGGCGCTCATCAGCTCCGCGTAATTCGGCGTAGCGGGCTCGGCGCCGACCCGCGGGCCGACGCGGCGCGGAAAATCGTCGACCAGCGGCGCCGTCCCGGCGGCGAGTCTGCGCAGCGCGCCGGCATCGGCCATGAATTGCGCCGCAAGCTGTCCCGGCCCGTCGAAGCCGAGGCGGCGCAGCTCCGCGCCCGCGCCAGGGAGCGCGAACAGGCGTGCGAAGCGCTCCTGCGGCACCGGTGCGAGCCCGTCGCGGCTGCCGACCAGGATCCAGTCGAGGTTCACGCCCGACCACAGCGAGCAGTCGGCGAACGCCTCGCAGAACGCGCGCGCGATCGCCAGCGCCTCGCGCTCGTGCAGCAGGTGCGCCGGCAGCCAGTAGGTGGCGATGCCGCCCGGGTTGAGCCGCTCGCGCAGCAGCGCGAAGTGCTCGCGGGTGTAAAGCGCCGTCACGCCGGCGATTTTCGGCGGCGGCGGCTCGCCGGTGATCAGGTCGTAGCGCTTCGCGGTCTGCCGCAGGAAGAAGCGGCCGTCCTCCAGGCGCACGGTGACGCGCGGGTCGCGCAGCGGGTGGCGCCGCGGGTCGGGGTGCACGACGTCGCTCATCTCGAGGATGTCGCGCGACACGTCGATCACGTCCAGCTCGCGCAGCTCCGGCAGGTCCGCGAGCGCGGCGGCGGTGGCGCCGGTGCCGAAGCAGAGCAGCGCGGCGCTCTCGATGCGCGGGTGCAGCGCGGCGGGCAGGTAGGCGAACAGCTTCATGTAGCGCTGCGCGCCGGGCGCGGTCGAGGCCATCGAATAGGAGTTGGTGGCGAGGCGGTAGAACAGCGGCTCGCCGAGGAAATCGTGCGCCAGGTAGAACGCGGTCTCGGCGACGCCCTCGCGCGCGGCGACGATGCGCCCGGCGAAGCGAGCCTCGACCTCGCGGTGCAGCGCGCCGGTCATCTGGCCGAACGGGAACAAGGCGGCCGCGGCCGCCGCGGCGAGCGCCGGCGCAAAGCGCATGCGGCCGGGCCAGGCAGCCGGAACGATGAACGCGGCGGCGCCGTAGAGGAACGCGAGCAGGAAGAACGAGGGCTCGAGGCCGAGGCGCGGCAGCAGCACGAACGCGGCGGCGAGCGAGCCGAGCATGGCGCCGGCGGTGTTTGCCGTGGCGAGGACCGCGGTCGCGGCCGTCGCGCCGTCAAGCCTCCCGCGCAGCTCGTTGCCGAGCGCGGTGAACAGCGCGCCCGAGAGAACCGCTACCGGCGCCATGAGAAACAGTGAAAGCGCGAGCACGGAGGCGACCGGCATGCGCTCGAGCGGCGCGGCGAGATGCAGCACGGCGTCGAAGGCGGCATAGCTCGCTACGATCCACGCCGCCGCCGCGGCGCAGAGCACGCGCGCCGCCCGCCCGGCGAACGGGCGCCGCCGCGACAGGCGCGCCGCCGCGAGCGCGCCGACGCCGATGCCGGCGAGCACCACGGCGAGCATCAGCGCGAAGATCAGCGTCGTGCCGTCGCGGAACAGCAGCAGGAAGCGGAACCAGACCACCTCGAGCGCAAGGAGCAGTGCGCCGGTGAGAAAAGCCGACAGGATGAGTCGAACGTTCTGCTGTCGTCCCCGCGCAAGCGGGGATCCATGGATTCCCGCTTGCGCGGGAACGACAGACGCCAGCCGCCAGGCGAGCAGCGCCGCGGCGAGGTTGCAGGCCGCGCCGGCGAGGCCGCTGCCGCACAGGCCGAGCGAGGGAATCAGCAGGAGCTCGGCGGCGAGGGTGCCGGCGACCGCGCCGAGGGTGTTGATGCCGTAGAGCCGGCCGAGGGCGAGTCCGTAGTTGCCGCTCAGGCCCTCGAGCGGCGCGGCGAGCAGCGGCAGCGATGCGCCGAGCGCGGCCGCGGGGACGGCGAGCAGGCAGAAAGCGATGGCCAGGCGCGCGGCGTTGAGCGCCGCGACATCGTCGAGCAGCGGCGCGAGCAGCGGACGGAACGTTGCCGGCAGCAAGGGCAGCGCGAGGACCAGGGCGGCGCCCGAGAGCGCCGCGGCTGCCTCGACCGCGGCATAGGCGCGCAGCGGGTCGCGCCAGCGCCGCGCAAGGGGTACGGCGGCCGCGTTGCCCAGGGCAAGGCCGGCCATGAAGGCGCCGGCGACCAGCGCCGCCGACCATACCGCGTTGCCGAGGACCAGGCCGGCCTGGCTGAACCACACGGTCTCGAGGACCAATGCGCCGGCGCCCGAGAGGAAGAACAGCGCATGGATCGCGAGCGATGGCCGGCGCATCGCGCGCAAACTTAGCAGCAAATCGACGAACGGGTGAAAGGATCGGCCGGCAGGCGCGACCAAGGGGCATGAAAACACGCCTTGCAGCGCTGATTTTCCTGTTCGCCCTGTCCGCCCCCGCGGCGGCGCAGCAGGCGCCCGTCTACTCGAGCTTCCTCGGCGGCGCGATCCAGGGCTACGACCCGGTCGCCTACTTCACCGAAGGCAGGCCGGTCGAGGGCTCACGGCAGTTCACCTACCAATGGAACGGCGCGACCTGGCGCTTCTCGAGCGCGGCGAACCGCGACCGCTTCGCTCAGGCGCCGGAGAAGTACGCGCCGCAGTACGGCGGCTACTGCGCCTACGGCGTGGCGAACGGCTATGCCGTCAAGGTCGACCCGCAGGCGTGGAGCGTGGTCGACGGCAAGCTCTACCTCAACTACAGCCCGGCCGTGCAGGCGGACTGGAAGAAGGACGTGCCCGGCTACATCCGCCGGGCGAACGCCCACTGGCCGAAGGTGCTCGAGCGCTAGACCAGCGGCGGGCCGCCGCGCCGGCCGTGCACCAGCAGCGAGACGATGAAGCCGATGACGAACAGCACCAGCAGCACCTTGGCGATGGTCGCCGCGGTGCCGGCGATGCCGCCGAAGCCGAAGAAGGCGGCGACGAGGGCGAGGATGAAGAACAGGATGGCCCAGCTGAGCATGGCGAAGCTCCGGAGTTGAACGCCTGCTGGGCCGTGCATTCCGCGTGCCCGCCCGCCTGGGCCACCCGGCGCGAGCACTGGAAATTTTCGCGCAATGCCTCAATATGACTCCTCATGCCGACCACCCGTGAACTGCAGCGCGTCGTTTCCTCTATCCCGGCGTCCGACGGCGCCGGCGTCAAGCTCCGCCGCAGCATCGGCGGCGCGCCCGGCCTGCGCCACGACCCGTTCCTGATGCTGGACGAGTTCTTCTCCGACGACCCGAACGACTACCTCGCCGGCTTCCCCGCGCACCCGCACCGCGGCTTCGAGACCGTCACCTACATGCTCGACGGCCACATGCAGCACAAGGACAACCACGGCAACACCGGCGACCTCGGCCCCGGCGACGTGCAGTGGATGAGCGCGGCGAGCGGCATCATCCACTCCGAGATGCCGCAGCAGAGCGAGGGCCGCATGCGCGGTTTCCAGCTCTGGCTCAACCTGCCGGCCAGGGAAAAGATGCGGCCGGCGGCCTACCGGGACATTCCGGCCAAGGAAATACCCACAGTGAAGAAAGAAGCGGCAGAAGTGAAAATCATTGCGGGCGAGCTCGACGGCAAGGCCGGTCCGATCAGCGGCGGCAGCACCGACCCGTACTACTTCGACGTCCACCTGCAGGCCGGCGCCGTGTTCGAGGCGCCGGTTCCCGCCGGCCACAACGCCTTCATATATGTGTACGACGGCGAGGCGCGGATCGGGGAACAGGGCAAGCCGCTGCCCAACCGCGCGGCGGGCCTGCTCTCCGACGGCTCCGCGGTGAAGATTGCCGCCGGCGGCGGCGGAGCGAGGGCCCTGGTGCTGGCCGGCAAGCCGCTGCGCGAACCGGTCGTGCAGTACGGTCCGTTCGTCATGAATTCGCGCGAGGAGATCGAGCAGGCGGTGGCCGACTACCAGTCGGGCGCATTCGCGCGAGGCAAGATCGCGACGACTTTGTAACCCCGTTCAGCGGGGAAGGGGGAGGGGATGGCCGACCTGACTGGCGTGCCATGGAACGAATGGCCTGCGCGCTGCGAGCCGCGCGACCAGGTTTCGCCGAACTTCCGCTACTACGAGCTGACCGGCTCGGAGCTCGCGCAGCGCCGCGGCATCCCGAACCGCTTCGCCAGCCTGGCCCACGCGCGCGCCGCGGTCCATCTCTGCCGCAACGTGCTGCAGCCGCTGCGCAATGCGTTCGGCAGCTTCACACCGAACAGCGTCTACCGCTCGCATGCGCTGGAGCGCGCGCTGAAGGGCAAGCCGAAGAGCTGGATGAGCCCGAGCCAGCACTGCCTGGGCCAGGCCTGCGACGTGGAGATCCCGGGCATCGCCACCCTCGAGCTGGCGAAGTGGGCGTCGGAGAACCTCGAGTTCGACCAGATCATCTGCGAGTGCTACGACCCGGCGCAGGGCGCCAACGCCGGCTGGGTGCACATCTCGCTGCGCCCGCCGGGCGGCGCGGCGAACCGCAAGGAGCTGCTCAGCTACGTGCGCGACGCGCGGCGCGGCGGCTTCGTCTACGTCGCCGGGCTGCGGGAGAGCGCCAGCGCGTAGCGCGGCACGGCGCTTGCTGCCTTTTCCTGGTGCCGTTTCAACCACGAAAGGGAACGCAACATGGAATACCAGCAAGCCAAGCCGGCCAGCACCCCCGATGAAGTCCCGACTTCGCAGGCGGACGCCGCGCTGAAGAGCGTGCGCCAGACCGTCGACCACGCGCTCGCCACCGTAAGCGACCGCACGCGCGAGGTGGTGCGCTATGCGGACCGCCGGGTGCAGTCCAACCCGTGGACCGCGGTCGGCGTGGGCTTCGCTGCCGGCATGATCTTCGGCGTCCTGCTCACCATGGCGGCCGGCTCCACCCAGCGGGGCATGCTCGACCGCTGGCGCTAGGCGGCCGTCGCCCTCTGGCGACGGCTGGGGTAGGATTCGCGCTGAGGAGGAGTCAGGCGATGAATCCCGAGAGCGTCCTGGAGAAGACGGCCAAAGGGGTGGAGGAGATCGAGACGCGCAAGCACAAGCTTGACGCGAAGCTGCGCCCCATCCTGATCGCGGTCAACGGCAAGCTGCCGGCGTCCGAGCTGATGTCGAGGTTCGCCTCGCTCGGCGACGCCGGCGCGCTGCTAGACGACCTGGTGAAGCAGGGCTTCATCAAGCCGG
>DASUZH010000570.1:0-2113 GCA_036376975.1 Burkholderiales bacterium
CGATCTCGGCTCCGGTGATGGCTTCGGTCTTGATGCGGTCCATGGGCTGAAAAACCTTTGTAAACCATGATGGTAACATCGTCTTCGGACAAAATCGCCCCGGAGAGGGTCACCCCTGGCCTCGCGCAGCGAGCTATCGGCATTCCTGGAGGGCGTCGAGCGGCGGGCATTCAAGCAGGCCATGTTCGCGGTGCGCGACGAGGAAGCCGCGCTCGACATCGTGCAGGACGCCATGCTGCGGCTGGCCGAGAAGTACGGCCACCGCCCGGCGACCGAGCTGCCCCTGCTGTTCCATCGCATCGTGCAGAACGCGGTGCGCGACTGGTTCCGCCGGCAGAAGGTGCGCTCGCTGTGGACCACTCTGCTCTCCTCGCTCGCCCCCGGCGGCGACGACGAAGACCGCGATCCGCTGGAAACCTTGCAGCCGGCCGAGGGGTCGAACCACGAAAGCACCCCCGAGGAGAACCTCGAGCAGACTCAAGTACTTGAAATCATTGAGCAAGAGTTGACGCGCCTGCCGGCGCGTCAACGCCAGGCCTTCATCATGCGTTACTGGGAGGAACGGGACGTAGCCGAGACCGCGAAGATCATGGGCTGCTCGGAGGGTAGCGTGAAAACGCACTGCTCCCGGGCCGCTCATGCTTTGGCTTCCGCGCTCAAGGCTCGCGGCGTTACGCTATGAACGAGATGCACTTCGGCAACAAGATCCGCCAGGCGCTCAACCAGGGGCTGCGCCTGGATCAGACCCAGTCCGAGAGGCTGCGCGCGGCGCGCGAGCGCGCGCTGGCGCGCCAGCGCGCCGAGCCGGCGCCGGCGCTCGCCTGGGCCGACAACGTAGTCGGCAACCTGGGCGGCTGGAGCGGGGTTTCGCTGCGCCTGGTGGCCCCCCTCGTCGCGCTGGCGGTTTCGGTGGCGGCCCTCTACACGTGGCAGCAGAACCGGGTGATCTCCGACTTCGAGGAGATCGACTCGATGCTGCTCACCGACGACCTGCCGATCGACGCCTACCTCGATCGCGGCTTCCAGAACTGGCTGAAGCAGCGCGCAGCGGAGCAGTGATGCTGCGCGCCCTCCTCGCCGCCCTCGCCCTCGGCTTCGCGGGCGCGGCTGCCGGCGACGACCCGGCGCAGATCGCCGCCGACTCCGCGCCCAAGCCCGCCGCAACGCCCGCCGCCAAGGCCGCCGCCAAGCCGCCGGCCAAGAAGCCGCTCGCCAAGGCGCCGGTGAAGCCGACCTGGGCCGAGCTCACCGCCGAGCAGCAGCAGATCCTCGCGCCGCTGAAGGGCGACTGGCAGAACCTGGAGGTCGAGCGGCGCAAGAAGTGGCTCGGCATCGCCAAGCGCTATCCCACCCTGAAGCCCGAGCAGCAGGCGCGCATCCAGCGGCGCATGCAGGCCTGGGCCAAGCTCACCCCGGAGCAGCGCCGGCAGGCGCGCGAGAGCTACAAGAACCTCGCCAAGACGCCGCCCACCAAGCGCGACAAGCTGCGCGAGCAGTGGGCCGAGTACCAGTCGCTGTCGCCGCAGGAGCGCGAGGGGCTGGTGCCCGAGGAGAAGAAGCGAAGGTGAGCGCCGCCGCGCCGGGGCTCTGGCGCCGACTGGCGAGCATGGGCTACGAGGCGATCCTGCTGTTCGGGGTGTCGTTCTTCGCCGCCTGGCTGTTCTTCTTCGCCAGCGGCGGGCGCGACGCGACCGGCGGCTGGGCGCGCGCCCTGCTGCAGCTCTTCATCCTCGCGGTGTTCGCCGGCTACTTCCTGTGGTGCTGGCTGCGCGGCGGCCAGACCCTCGCCATGAAGGCCTGGCACATCCGGCTGGTCGACGTCACGCCGGCGAAGGCGCTGCTGCGCTTCGTGCTGGCGCTGCTGCTCTTCCCCCTCTCCATCGCCTGGGCGCTGTTCGACCGCGACCGCCAGTTCCTGCACGACCGCCTCGCCGGCACCAGGCTGGTATCGGTTTAGATCGGGTCTAGCCGCCTAGCGGCGCTCGACCCACCACATCATCGCCACCGCCGAGAGCAGGAAGGCGGCCGAGGGCGTCACCGCGGCGGCGAGCGGCGGCCAGTTGTGCAGCAGGCCGATGTGCGAGAACAGGCTGTTCAGCATGTGGAAGAAGAT
>DASUZH010000571.1:0-2931 GCA_036376975.1 Burkholderiales bacterium
GTTCTTCCCCAATGCCGCGCCAGGTAGCGCGGCACCTCGGCGCCGCGCCGCGCGCCGTAGAGGGCGTAGATGACGACGCCGTTGGCGATGAAGAACCAGAGCGTGTAGGCCACCGGTGCGCCGGACAGGCGCGCACCCTTCGCATCGATAAGCGTGTAGCTCGCGATCACGACGGCGTTCGCCAGAGCAAACCAAGTTGCGCGCCGGTCGTGCACGCCGGTGGCGAAGCCGAGGATGCCCGCGCAGATCAGGGCTATCGCGATGGCGCCATTCAACGAAGGCATTTCTGCGAAAAAGAACACTCCTGTTACCGCGACGATCATGGGCCCGCCGCCGCGCATGATCGGGTACGTATAGGACAGCGCACCCCAGCGGTACGCGCCGGCGAGGAAAAGGAAGTAGAAGATGTGGACCACCGCCGAAGCGGCAAGCCATGGCCACGACGCAGGCGCGGGCATCGGCAACCAGGGCGCCACGACCAGGCTGATCAGCCCGCCGCCGACCGCAATCGCCACGGTATCGAGCTGCTTGTCGTTGCTCGACTTGAGGAGCGCGTTCCAGGTCGCGTGCAGCAAGGCGGCGCCGAGGACCGCCAGCGTCACCGGCAGGCTGATGTCCACCTAGCCGATCACCTGCTCGATCAGCGGCGCCATGCGCTCGACGGCGGCGCGGCCCTCCTCGATCGCTTCCTTGGAGCGGTGAAAGTCCATCGTGCGGAAGCCCGGCAGCAGCGGCGTGAGCAGCACGTCGGCCGGGTCGCCGGACAGGCGGCTGCGCGCGACGCGCATCTCGACGATGTCGAGCGAGGTGGTGAACACCTCGAGGATCGACGGCATCCTGATCTGGTCCCTCACCTGCTCCTCGACCTTCTTCGCCGTTCGCGCCATCCAGCCGCGCCCGAGCCTGCCGAGCCAGCCCGGCATCTCGCGCGGCGCGACCGGCATCTCCACCGTGCCGTCGGGCAGCTCGTTGCCGCTGTCCTCCTTGCCTTTTCCGCGCTCGCGGTAGACGCCGAGCTTCCCCCACGAGAGGTCGACCGCGATCACCACGTCGGCGCCGAGGGCGCGGCACATCGACACCGGCACGGGGTTGACCAGGCCGCCGTCGACCAGCAGCACGCCGTCGCGCACCGCCGGCCGGAAGATGCCCGGCATGGCGCAGGAGGCGCGCACCGCATCGAGCATCTTGCCGTGGCGCAGCCACACCTCGCGCCCCGAGCCGAGCTCGGTGGCCACCGCGCCGTACGGCACCGACAGTTCGTCGATATCGACGTCGTCGAGGATGGTGTTGAACAGATTGAACAGGCGCGCGCCGCGGATCAGGCCGCCGCTCCAGGACAGATCCATCAGCCGCACCACCGTGGTCCAGCCCAGGCCGGTGCACCACTTCTCCAGCTTGTCGAGCTGCCCCGACGCGTAGGCCGCGCCGACCAGCGCGCCGATCGAGCTGCCGCAGATCACGTCGGGCTTCACGCCGCGCTCCTCGAGCGCGCGGATCGCACCGATGTGCGCCCAGCCGCGGGCGCTGCCCGAACCTAGAGCGAACC
Source organism: Burkholderiales bacterium (assembly GCA_036376975.1). Lineage (GTDB taxonomy): Bacteria > Pseudomonadota > Gammaproteobacteria > Burkholderiales > SG8-39 > SCGC-AG-212-J23. Next base: position 1,547 of record DASUZH010000571.1, read on the forward strand.
CGATTCTGGGTTTTCTTCTCACTCCAAAACGCTATACCCGCTCGAAGATGGCGGCAATGCCCTGGCCGCCGCCGATGCACATCGTGACGAGGGCGCGGCGCTTCTGCGTGCGCTCGAGCTCGTAGAGCGCCTTCACCGTGAGGATAGCGCCGGTGGCGCCGATCGGATGGCCGAGCGCCACCGCGCCGCCGTTCGGGTTGACCCTGGCCGGATCGAGGCCGAGGTCCTTGGTCACGGCCATCGCCTGCACCGCGAACGCCTCGTTCGACTCCACCACATCCATGTCCGCGGGCTTCAGGCCGGACTTCTCGAATACTTTCCTTACCGCCGGGATCGGCCCGAGGCCCATCACCTGCGGCTCGACTCCGGCGTGGGCGTAGGCCACGAGCCTGGCCATCGGCTTGATGTTGTTCTTCTTTGCATGCTCGGCGCTCATCAGGACAATCGCCGCGCCGGCATCGTTGAGCCCGGACGCATTGCCGGCAGTAACGGTTCCATCCTTCTTGAAAACCGTCTTGAGCCTTGCCATGTCCGCCGCGCTGATCTCCTTGCGCACATGCTCGTCGGTCGTAAATTGCTCGACGCCCTTCTTGGTCTTGATCTCGATCGGCGTGATCTGCGACTTGAAGTAGCCCGCGTCCATCGCCGCGGCGGCCTTCTTGTGCGACTGGATGGAGAACTCGTCCTGCTGCTCGCGCGTAAAGCCGTACTTGGCGGCGATGTTCTCGGCCGTGACGCCCATGTGGCCGTGGCCGAAGGGGTCGTGCAGCGCGCCGGTCATCGCGTCGACCACGTTGGCGTCGCCCATGCGCTGTCCCCAGCGGCCGGCGGGCAGGAAGTACGCGGCGCGGCTCATGCTCTCGGCGCCGCCTGCCACCGCGACCTCGCAGTCGCCGAGCATCAGGTGCTGCACCGCCGACACGACCGCCTGCAGGCCCGAGCCGCACAGCCGGTTCACCGTCAGGCAAGGCGTTCCCACCGGCAGGCCGGCGTCGATCGCGGCGACGCGCGACAGGTACATGTCGCGCGCTTCGCCATGGATCACGCTGCCCATCACCACGTGGCCCACCGTCGCCGGATCGACCTTGGCGCGCGCCACCGCCTCCTTGATCGCGATCGAGCCGAGCCTGGTCGCCGGAAAATCCTTCAGCGTCATGCCGTAGTCGCCGATCGCGGTGCGAACGCCGGCCACCACCACAACTTCCCGAGTCATTGCATTCTCCCGTAGAGATCGTGCGCGTCCGCACGATCGATCAATACGTACGCGAACTCCCCTGTCTTCCCACCCCTGAAGTGCACCGCGCCGTCGATCTCGGGCGCGTCGGCGGTCGAGCGGCCCAGGCCGGGCGAATCGATGATCACCTCGACGGTCTCGCCGACCTTTG
>DASUZH010000572.1:0-5322 GCA_036376975.1 Burkholderiales bacterium
GATGAGATCGAGCGGATCGATGGTGTTGCCCTTCGACTTCGACATCTTCTCGCCCTCGGCGTCGCGCACGATGGCGTTGATGTAGACGTGGCGGAAGGGAACCTTGCCGGTGAAGTGGCGCGTCGCCATGATCATGCGCGCGACCCAGAAGAAGATGATGTCGTTGCCGGTGATGAGGACGTCGGAGGGCAGGAACTTGTCGAGGTCGGGCGTCTTGTCAGGCCAGCCGAGCGAAGAGAACGGCACCAGCTGCGAGGAGAACCAGGTGTCGAGGACGTCAGGGTCCCGCTTCAAAGAAGAAGTGATTTTGTGTTTCTTGCGGATCTCTTCTTCGGAACGGCCGACGAAGATGTTTCCCTTTTCGTCGTACCAGGCGGGGATCTGGTGGCCCCACCAGAGCTGGCGCGAGATGCACCAGTCCTGGATGTTCTGCAGCCAGTGGTTGTAGGTGGCGGTCCAGTGCTCGGGGAAGAACTTCACCTCGCCGCGCTTCACCACCTCGAGGCCGTCCTGCGCCATGCCCTCCATCTTCACGAACCACTGGTCGGTCAGCATCGGCTCGACCACCACGCCGGTGCGGCCCGACTTCGGCACCATCATCTTGTGCGGGTCGGCGCCGGCCAGGAAGTTCTCGCGCTCGAGCTGCGCCACCACCGCCTTGCGCGCGACGTAGCGGTCCATGCCCTGGAACTGCTTCGGCCCGTTCTCGTTCACCTTCGCGTCGAGGGTGAAGATGACGATCAGCGGCAGCTTGTGGCGGATCGCCGCGCCGTAGTCGTTGAAGTCGTGCGCGCCGGTGATCTTCACCGAGCCGGTGCCGAACTCGCGGTCGACCATCTCGTCGGCCACCACCGGGATGGTGCGGTCGCACAGCGGCAGGATGACGCGTTTCCCGATCAAGTGCCGGTAGCGCGGGTCGTCGGGGTGCACCGCCACCGCGCCGTCGGCCAGCATGGTCTCGGGGCGCGTGGTGGCGATGGTCATGCCGCGCAGCTTGACCGGGCGGCCGTCCTTGTCGGTCGAGTCCTGCGGGCCGTCGACGAACGGGTAGACGATGCGCCACATCGTGCCGTGGGTCTCCTCGGTGTCGACCTCGAGGTCGGACACCGCGGTGCCGAGCACCGGGTCCCAGTTGACCAGCCGCTTGCCGCGGTAGATCAGCCCTTTTTCGAAAAGCTGGACGAACACTTCGACGACGGCGCGCGACATTTTCGCGTCCATCGTGAAGTAGCCGCCCTTTTGCCCTTCGGTGTCGGCGTACTCCCAGTTCGCCGACGCGCCCAGGCGGCGCATCTGCCGCGTGATGGTCGAGCCCGACTGCTGCTTCCACTGCCACACGCGCTCGACGAACTTGTCGCGGCCGAGGTCGTGGCGCGACTTGCCTTCGGCCTCGAGCTGGCGCTCGACCACGATCTGCGTGGCGATGCCGGCGTGGTCGGTGCCGACCACCCAGTTCGAGTTGTGCCCGCGCATGCGGTGGTAGCGGATGAGCGAGTCCATCAGCGTCTGCTGGAACGCGTGCCCCATGTGCAGCGTGCCGGTGACGTTGGGCGGCGGCAGTTGGATGGAGTAGGGCGGGCGCGCGTCGGCCGCGCTCGACTTGAAGTAGCCGGCCGATTCCCAGCGCGCATACCAGCGCTGCTCGACTGCCGCGGGACTGAAGCTTTTGTCTATCACTGCGGGTCGGACTTGAGGGCTTGCGCGATCGAGGCCGCCACCGCTTCGCGCACCGTCTGGCGCACCCGCACCTCGAGCTCGCCGCGCAGGCTCTCCAGCGACTGGGCGAGCGAGGCGCGCAGCGCGCGCTCGATGCTGTCCTCGATCAGGCGGTCGAGCTGCGCGGTGAGTCGCTCGAGCACCGCCTGCTCGAGCTGCAGCGCCATGCGCTCGAGCGCCGGGCGGTCCATGCCGGTGCGGCGCCGCGCCTGGTCGTCGGCCACCACCTCGGTGAGCACCGGCACGTCGCCCGGCCCGCGCTCGGGCTTCGCCTTCTTCAGCAGCGCGTCGACGCGCCCGATCAGCGGGTTGGCGTCGCGCCCGTCGCCGGAGTTCGCGTCGTCAGCCATGCGCCGCCGCCAAGTCGTGGTTGGCGATCTTGTAGCCGCGGTCGAGGTAGTAGCGGTAGCGGGCGCGCCCGGCGGCGCGGCCGGCCTCCTCGGCGGGCACCACCTCGAACAGGCGCTCGAAGCGGGCGAAGTGCGGCGGCGCCTCGGCCGCCAGGTTGAGGATCAGCCCGCAACCCTCGGGCGTCTCCTCGCCCGCGGCGATCAGCACCGGCGTCTCGGCGGCCAGCTCGTCGCCCGCCGCGCAGTGCGGCAGGAAGCCGATCGCCTGCCAGGTCCACAGCATCCTGTCGATGCGGCTCGCGGTGTCGGCGTCGGGAGCGTAGATCAGCATGCGCTGCTTCTGGCTGACCGCCTTGGCGGCGAGGCGACAGGCGACCTGCAGCGGATCTTCCGCGTTGAAGTAGAAATCTATCGTGGTCACTTCCGCCCTGCGTGGCGCAGTGCAAAGCGCACGAGAAGCGGAACCGGCCGGCCGGTGGAGCCCTTCTCGCGGCCGCCCTTCCAGGCGGTGCCGGCGACGTCGAGGTGGGCCCAGCGCATCTTGCGCGTGAAGCGCGCGAGGTAGCAGGCCGCGGTGATGGCGCCGCCCGGCCGGCCGCCGATGTTGGCGAAGTCGGCGAAGTTCGAGCGCAGCCCTTCCTGGTAGTCCTCCCACAGCGGCAGGCGCCAGACGCGGTCCCAGGCATCGTCGGCGGCGTCGAGCACCTCGCCGGCGAGCGCCTCGTCGTTGGCGAACATGCCGCTCGCGACGTGGCCGAGGGCGACCACGCAGGCGCCGGTGAGGGTGGCGATGTCGACCACCTTCTCCGGGTTGTAGCGCGCGGCGTAGGTGAGCGCGTCGCACAGGATCAGGCGGCCCTCGGCGTCGGTGTTGAGGATCTCGACGGTCTGGCCGGACAGCGTGGTGACGATGTCGCCCGGGCGCGTGGCGTGGCCGCCGGGCATGTTCTCGCAGGTCGGGATCACGCCGACCACGTTGACCGGCGCCTTCATGCCGGCCAGCGCGCGGATCGCGCCGAGCACCGAGCCGGCGCCCGACATGTCGAACTTCATCTCGTCCATCTCGCCGGCCGGCTTGAGGGAGATGCCACCGGTGTCGAAGGTAATGCCTTTGCCGACGAATGCCAGGGGTTTTTTGTTTTTAGAAGAACCTGTATACCGAAGCACGATCAGCTTCGGCGGGTTGTGCGAGGCGCTCGCCACGGCGAGCAGCGCGCCCATGCCGAGCTTCTGCATGTCGGCGCGCTCGAGCACGTCGACGCCGAGCTTGTACTGGCGGGCGAGCTTCTTCGCCTCGTCGGCGAGGTACGCCGGGGTGCAGACGTTGGGCGGCAGGTTGCCGAGCGTCTTGGCGAGGTCGACTCCGTCGGCGGTGGCGGCGGCTTCGGCGAGCGCTTTTTGCAGCTCGGCTTTCGGGCTGAGGGGAAACACGACGTGCTGCAGGGCCGCCGCCGGCGCCTTCTTCTGCGACTTCATCTGGTCGAAGCGGTAGAACGCCTCGCGCAGGCCGAGCACCGCGTGGCGCAGGTTCCAGGTCAGGTGGCGGCCGCCGACTTTCATGTCGACCAGGAAGAACGCCGCGTCCTTCGCGCCGAGGTCCTTCAGCGCGCCCGCCGCGCCGCGCAGCGCGTCGCGGTAGGCGGTCTCGCCGAACTCCGCGCGCTCGCCCAGGCCGACGAGCAAGACGCGTTCCGCCGCTATCCCGGGCACCGAGCGCAGCACCAGCGTGGAGCCGGCCTTCCCGGCGAGGTCGGCGAGCGCCTTGCGCAGCGCGCCTTTCGACGCCTGGTCGGCGCGCTTCGCCGCGGGGGTAAGGTCCTGATTGGCGTGGATGCCGAGGACGACGCAGCCCGCCTTCGCCGCCTCGGGCGAGAGCGTCTTTATGCTAAATTCCATGGCGAAAGTATAGCGTTCCACTCGTGATCTTTCAGCGCGCGCTGCTCAGGGAGTTCGCCAGTCTCGCCGGCGCGGTGTTCATGACGCTGTTCGCCATCGCGCTCACCACGCGCCTGATCCGCCTGCTCGGCCAGGCCGCCGGCGGCAGGATCCCGTCCGACGCGGTGGTCGCCTTCCTCGGCTTCTTCGCCCTCGGCACGCTGCCGGTGCTGCTCTCGCTTACCATGTTCATCTCGGTGCTGATGACGCTGACGCGCAGCTGGCGCGACTCGGAGATGGTGATCTGGTTCGGCTCCGGGCAGTCGCTCACCGCCTGGCTCAAGCCGGTGATGATCTTCGCGCTGCCGCAGATCGCGGTGATCGGCGCGCTGTCGATGTTCATCTCGCCCTGGGCGGCGCAGATGGGCGCGCAGTACGCCACGCGCCTCGAATCGCGCGACGACGTGTCGCGCGTCACCCCGGGGGTGTTCGGCGAGACCTCGAACCGCGAGCGCGTGTTCTTCGTCGAGTCGGTGTCGGGCGACGCCAGCTCGGTGCAGAACGTGTTCGTCAGCTCGAGCCAGGGCAACCGCGCCGGCGTCAGCATGAGCCGCAGCGGGCACACCGAGAGCGCGCCGAACGGCGACCGCTTCCTGGTGCTGCAGGACGGCCGGCGCTACGAGGGCGCGCCGGGCGACGAGCAGTACCGCATCACCGAGTTCGAGCGCTACCTGGCGCGCATCGAGACCAAGGAGGGCAAGGAGCCGCAGGTGACGCACAAGTCGCAGCCGACCTGGGCGCTGATCCTCAACCCGACCAACCAGAACCTCGGCGAGCTGATGTGGCGCATCGGCATCCCGCTCTCCTCGCTGGTGCTGGTGCTGATGGCGATCCCGATGAGCTTCGTCAACCCGCGCGCCGGGCGCTCGGTCAACCTGCTGATCGCGCTGCTCACCTACGTCGTGTACTCGAATCTCTTGTCGGTCAGCGTGGCGCGCGTGGCGCAGGGCAAGATGGACTTCGCGGTCGGCGTCTGGGCGGTGCACGCCGCCATGGCGCTGCTGCTGGTGGTGATGTTCGCGCAGCGCATGCAGCTGATCCGGCTCAGGCTGGCGCGCTAGATGCGCACCCTCGAGCGCTACCTCGCGCGGCAGATCTACGTCGCGGTCGGCTTCGTGTTCCTCGGCTTCCTCGCGCTGTTCGCCTTCTTCGACCTGATCCGCGAGATGTCCGACCTGGGCAACGGCGACTACCAGCTGCGCCAGGTGTTCGTCTTCGTGCTGCTGTCCTCGCCGGCGCACGCCTACGAGCTGTTCCCGATCGCGGTGCTGATCGGCACGCTGTACGTGCTGGCGCACCTCGCCGGCAACTCCGAGTTCAC
>DASUZH010000573.1:0-3973 GCA_036376975.1 Burkholderiales bacterium
CTCCGAAGCCGACTGGCTCGTCGGCATCAACGGCACGCGGGCAATGACGGCGTTCAATTCCAAGGAGGGCGGCTTCTACCTGACCACCGTTGGCCGGGTGCAGACACCCACGCTGGCGATCCTGGTCGAGCGTGAGGAGAAGATCCGCGCGTTCACGCCCAAGGACTACTGGGAGGTACACGCCAGGTTCGGCGCGAAGGCGGGCGAATATCCCGGACGCTGGTTCGACCCGAAGTTCAAGAAAGACGACGACGCCGAGCGCAAGCCCGAGCGGCTATGGAGCGCGGCCAAGGCCGAAGCGATCGTTGCCGCCTGCCGCGGCAAGACGGGGATCGCCACGGAGGAATCCAAGCCGACCACCCAGCTTTCGCCGCTGCTCTACGACCTGACCAGCCTGCAGCGCGAGGCCAACGGTCGCTTCGGCTTTCCGGCGCGAATGACCCTCTCGCTCGCGCAGGCGCTCTATGAGCGCCACAAGGTACTCACCTACCCCCGGACCGATGCGCGCGCCCTGCCGGAGGACTACCTCGGCACGGTCAAGAAGACTCTCGACTCGCTCACCGACGTGAAGGAGTTCGCGCCCTTCGCCAGGCAGATCGCCAAGCAAGGGTGGGTGAAGCCGAACAAGCGGATCTTCGACAACAGCAAGATTTCCGACCACTTCGCCATCATTCCGACGCTACAGGTGCCCAAGCACCTGAACGAAGCCGAGCACAAGCTCTACGACATGGTGGTGCGCCGCTTCCTCGCCGTGTTCTACCCGCCGGCCGAGTCGCTGCAGACGACACGCACCACCACCGTCGGCGAGCACCAGTTCAAGACCGAGGGCAAGGTCCTGCAGAACCCCGGCTGGCTTGCCGTCTACGGGCGCGCCGGCGGCGAGGAGAACGAAAACCTTCCAGCCATCGCCAAGGACGAGAAGGTGAAGGTCGCCGAGATCGCCTCGCAGGCGAACCAGACCAAGCCGCCGCCGCGCTATACCGAGGCGACCCTGCTGTCGGCCATGGAAGGCGCCGGCAAGCTGGTCGAGGACGAAGACATGCGCGAGGCGATGGGCGCCAAGGGCCTCGGCACGCCGGCGACGCGCGCCGCGATCATCGAAGGCCTGATCCGCGAGGAATACGTGCACCGCGAGGGGCGCGAGCTGGTGCCGACGCCAAAGGCGTTTTCGCTGCTGTTCGCGCTGCACGTGATGAGCATCCCCGAGCTCGCCTCGCCCGAACTCACGGGGGAGTGGGAGCACAAGCTCAAGCTGATCGAGGGCGGCAAGTTCACGCGCGAAGAGTTCATGGATCACATCTCCGAGCTCGTGCGCAAGGTGGTGACGATCATCAAGACCGGCGACATCCCGGACACCGTATTCGCCACCCTGAAGACGCCGTGCCCGAAATGCGGCGGCGAGGTGCAGGAGAACTACCGCAAGTTCCAGTGCCAGAAGTGCGACTTCTCGATCTGGAAGGTCGTCTCCGGCCGCGAATGGTCTGCCGACGAGATCGCCGAGCTGATCAAGAAGCGCACCATCGGCCCGCTCACCGGTTTTCGCAGCAAGATGGGCAAGCCGTTCGCCGCCGTGGTGAAGCTGAATGACGAACTGCGGCCCGAGTTCGACTTCGGCCAGCCGGGCGCGGCGGACGAGGAGGCGCCCGACTTCAGCAAGCAGGAGTCGCTGGGTCCTTGCCCGAAGTGCGCCTCGCGCGTCTACGAGCACGGCATGACGTATACCTGCGAGAAGGCGGTCGGGCCGGCGCGCAGCTGCGATTTCCGCTCGGGACGCATGATCCTGCAGCAGCCGGTGGAGCGCGAGCAGATGAAGAAGCTGCTCGCCACGGGACGCACCGACCTGCTGAACGGGTTCATCTCCAAGAAGGGAAGGCGTTTCAAGGCCTTCCTCGTCAAGACGCCGGACGGCAAGGTCGGCTTCGAATTTCAGCCGAGGAAGGAAAAGCCGGCGCCGGAGAAGGCTGCGCCCGAGGAGAAGGAAAAGCCGGCGAAGAAGAAGCGGCGCGCCGCCTAGACGTCGAGGTTGCGCACGCCCAGGGCGTTGGATTCGATGAAGGCGCGGCGCGGCTCGACCTCGTCGCCCATCAGCTTGATGAAGATCTCGTCGGCGGCGATGCCGTCGTCGATCTGCACCCTGAGCAGGCGGCGCACCGCCGGATCCATCGTCGTCTCCCACAGCTGCTCGGGGTTCATCTCGCCCAGCCCCTTGTAGCGCTGCAGGCCCATCGATTTCTCGACTTCGGCGAGCAGCCAGCTCATCACCTCCGCGAAGTCGCGCACCGGCTGCTTCTTGTCGCCGCGCTGCACGTAAGCGCCCGCGCCCAGCAGGCCGAGCAGCTTCTCCGCGGTCTGGCGGATCTGCGCGTAGTCGCCGGAGTGCACGAACTCGGTGTCGATCGTGCTCATGCGCACGTTGCCGTGCCTCGCGCGCTCGATCCTCACCTGGTAGCGCTCGGTCTTGGCGTCGAAGTGGGGCGCCACCGCGACGCCGTCGCCGCCGATCGCGCGTTCGAGCGCTTCAGCGGAGGCTTCCGCGGTCTCGCGCCGCGCCAGGTCGACTTGCGCGCCGCGCAGGATTGCCTGCAGCACCTCGCGGTCGATCAGGCGCGAGACCCGCGCGATCACCGCTTCGGCCAGCAGGTAGGATTTCGCCAGCTCGGCGAGCGCCGCGCCCTGGATCGGCTCGCGCCCGGCGGCCGGATAGAGCACCGCCTCGACCAGCGCCTGCCGCAGCATGAACTCGTTCAGCTCGTGCTCGTCCTTGAGATAGCGCTCTTCCTTGCCGAGCTTGGCCTTGTACAGGGGCGGCTGCGCGATGTAGATGTGGCCGCGCTCCACCAGCTCGGGCATCTGCCGGTAGAAGAACGTGAGCAGCAAAGTGCGGATATGCGAGCCGTCGACGTCCGCGTCGGTCATGATGATGATGCGGTGGTAGCGCAGCTTGTCGGCGTTGTACTCCTCCTTGCCGATGCCGCAGCCGAGCGCCGTGATCAGCGTGGCGATCTCGGCCGAGGACAGCAGCTTGTCGAAGCGGGCGCGCTCGACGTTGAGGATCTTGCCCTTCAGCGGCAGGATCGCCTGGAACTTGCGGTCGCGGCCCTGCTTGGCCGAGCCGCCGGCCGAATCGCCCTCGACCAGATACAGCTCGCTCAGCGCGGGATCCTTCTCCTGGCAGTCGGCAAGCTTGCCGGGCAGGCCCATGCCGTCCAGCACGCCCTTGCGGCGCGTCATCTCGCGCGCCTTGCGCGCGGCCTCGCGCGCCGCGGCGGCCTCGACGATCTTGACCGTGATGGTGCGCGCGTCGATCGGCCGCTCGTCGAGGAATTCGCGCAGCCTTTCGGCGACGATTTCCTCGACCACCGGCCGCACCTCGGAGGAGACCAGCTTCTCCTTGGTCTGCGAGGAGAACTTCGGCTCCGGCACCTTTACCGACAGCACGCAGGCGAGGCCCTCGCGCATGTCGTCGCCGGTCGTCTCGACCTTGGCCTTCTTGGCGATCTCGTTTTCCTCGATGTACTTGTTCAGCACCCGCGTCATCGCCGCGCGCAGGCCGGTGAGGTGGGTGCCGCCGTCCTTCTGCGGAATGTTGTTGGTGAAGCACAGCACCGATTCCTGGTAGGAATCGTTCCACTGCATCGCCACCTCGACCGAGATGCCGTCTTTCTCGCCGCCGCCAAGGAACACGTTCGGGTGCAGCACGTTCTTCGCCCGGTTCATGTACTCGACGAACCCCTTCACCCCGCCCGAGAAGGCGAAGTTCTCCTCCTTGCCGGCGCGCTGGTCGATGAGGACGATCTTGACGCCGTTGTTGAGGAAGGAGAGCTCGCGCAGGCGCCGCGCCAGGATGTCGTAGTGGTAGTCGACGTTGCCGAAGGTGGACTTCGCCGCCAGGAAATGCACTTCGGTGCCGCGCCGCTCGGTCGAGCCGGCCAGCTTGAGCGGCGCCACCGCGTCGCCGTTGCGGAACTCCATC
>DASUZH010000574.1:0-7654 GCA_036376975.1 Burkholderiales bacterium
GATGTCGCGGTTGCGCATGCGGATGCAGCCGATCGAGCCCGGCCTGCCCATCTCGGCGGTGTCGGGCGAGCCGTGGATGTAGATGTAGCGGCGCATGGTATCGACGTCGCCCAGCCGGGTAAAGCCTGGCTGGCAGCCGGACAGCCACAGCAGTCGCGTCAGCATCCAGTCGCGCCCCGGGTATTTGGCGTGCAGCTCCGGCGACCAGACCTCGCCGGTCGGCCGGCGCCGCACGAACACGGTGTTCGGCGGCAGCCCGGCGCCGATCTTCGCCCGCACGATGTGCCTGCCGCGCGGCGTGCAGAAGCTGCCGTTCTTCTCGCCCGGGCCGTTCTTCGCGGTCGATACCGAATAGGTCTTGCCGCCGAAGGTCAGGGTTTGCTGCTTGATATCGATGACGATCATCGCTTTGCGGCGAAGAAGCTGCTCAGAATGCTGCCGCATTCCTGCGCGAGCAGCCCGCCTTCGAGTTTGACGTTGTTCTTCAGCACTTGCTTCTTTGGATCGTTCGCGCCGAAGACAGTTCGGGCAATCCGTGCATGGAACATGGCGCCGACGCACATGTCGCACGGCTCCAGCGTGACATAGAGAGCGGCGCCGGTCAGCCGGTAGTTGCCCGTCTTCTGCGCCGCGGCGCGCATCGCCTGGATCTCGGCATGCGCGGTCGGATCGGCGGCGGCGATCGGCCGGTTCCAGCCCTCGCCGGCGATCTTCCCGTCGAGGACCACCACCGCGCCGATAGGAACCTCGCCTTCCGCCTGCGCGCGCCGGGCGAGCTCCAGCGCCCGCCGCATAAAGTCATCATCCGTCATTGGCGCGCCATTCTACCGGCCGCACCGCGCCTCTTCGGGGCGGCGTAATCGTCGCCATGAAAACCCTCCTTGCCCTCCTCCTTCTCGTCGCCCTGCCCAGCCTGGCCACTGAGCGGCCGCGCTGCGGGCTGCTGCTCAAGGGCGCCGACTCCGCGCCGCTCCTCGCCACCGAGGTTGAGATACGCGTCACCGGGCACATAGCGCGGGCGAAGGTGACGCAGCGGTTCCTCAACCCCCACGCGGACTGGTACGAAGGCGTCTACGTCTTCCCGCTGCCCGAGCGCGCGGCGGTCGACCGGCTGCGCATGACGATCGGCGAGCGCGTGGTCGAAGGCGAGATCCGCGAGAAGGAGCAGGCGAAGCAGACCTATGCCGCGGCCAAGGCGGAAGGCCGGCGCGCCGCGCTGCTCGAGCAGGAGCGGCCCAACATCTTCACCTCCAGCGTGGCGAACATCGGCCCGGGCGAGGAAGTGCGCGTCGACATCGAGTACCAGCAGACCCTGCGCTACGACCAGGGCCGCTACGAGCTGCGCTTTCCGATGGTGGTCGGGCCGCGCTACATCCCGGCGCAGATGGACGCCGGCGACGCGGCGCGCATCACCCCGGCTGTGCTGCGCCCCGACGAGTCGGCGGAGATCCACAACCCGGTCACCCTCACGGTCGAGGTGCAGGCCGGCGTGCCGATCGGCGGGCTGCGCAGCGCGTCGCATCGCATCGAAACCGGCGACTGCGGCGGCGGGGACTGCCGCGCGGAGCTGCGCGGGCCGGTGCCGGCGAACAAGGATTTCGTCCTCGACTGGACGCTCGCGCCGGGCGCCGCGCCTGCCGCGGCAGCCCTCGTCGAAACCAGGGGCGGCCGCCACTACGGCCTGGTGATGGTCGCCCCGCCGGCGCCGGAGCGGCGCGGCGCGCCGATGCCGCGCGAGGCAATTTTCGTCATCGACACCTCGGGCTCGATGCAGGGCGCGTCGATCGAGCAGGCGCGCGAGGCGCTCGAGCTCGCCATCCGCCGGCTCGGCGCCGCCGACCGGTTCAACGTGATCGAGTTCAACAGCCACGCGCGGGCCCTCTACCCCGAGGCGCGCCCGGCGACGCAGGACAACGTGCAGCGCGCGGTGCGCTGGGTGCGCGCCCTGCACGCCAACGGCGGCACCGAGATGGCAAAGGCGCTCGACCTGGCGCTCGACGGCCGCGACACCGCCGGGCGGGTGCGCCAGATCGTGTTCCTCACCGACGGCGCGGTCGGCAACGAGGACCAGCTGCTGCGCATGATCCGCGAGCGGCTGGGCGACTCGCGCCTGTTCACGGTGGGCATCGGCTCGGCGCCCAACAGCCACTTCATGACCAAGGCGGCGCAGTTCGGCGCCGGCACCTTCACCTACATCGGCCGCATCGACGAGGTGAAGGAGAAGATGGACGCCCTCTTCGCCAAGCTCGAGTCGCCGGTGCTGAAGGGCGTGCGCATCGACTGGGGCGGCGCGGCCGGCGTGGAGGCCTGGCCGAAGCAGATTCCCGACCTCTACGCCGGCGAGCCGGTGATGGTGCTGTTCTCCGCCGAGCGGCTGGGCGGCGAGATCACGCTCTCCGCGCTGGCCGGCGACCGGCCGTGGCAGGCGAGCGTGCCGCTGGCGGCCGCCGACGGCGACAACGCGCTGTCCGTGCTCTGGGCGCGCGAGCGGATCGGCACCCTGATGGACCAACTGCGCGGCGGCGCGCCCGAGCCGGAGATCCGCCAGGCAGTGCTGCAGCTCGCGCTCGAGCACCATCTCGTGTCGCGCTACACCAGCCTGGTCGCGGTCGACCGTACGCCGGCGCGCAGCGCGGAAGCGCGCCTCAAGTCGGCCGGCATCCCGACCAACCTGCCGGAGGGCTGGACCTACGAGGGGGTGTTTGGCGAGCTGCCACGCGGCGCGACCAGCCTGCGCCTCGACCTGCTGGCCGGCGCGCTGCTCCTCCTGCTGGCGGCCCTGCTGTGGCGCCGCGCCGGAGCTTGACGCTTGCCGCAGCGCTGGTCCTGGCGGTTGCGGGCGCAGCCTTCGCCGGGCGCGGCGCGTGGACCTACGCCAAGGCGCAGCTCGCCCAGCTCCTCATCGAGCGGGCCTGGCAGCGCGCCCTCGCCGGCGAGCCCGCGCCCAAGCCGTGGCCGTGGGCCGACACCTGGCCGGTCGCCCGCCTCGACGCCCCCGCGCACGGCGTATCGCTTTTCGTCCTCGCCGGATCGAGCGGCCGCAGCCTCGCCTTCGGTCCCGGCCACGAGCACGGCAGCGCGCTGCCCGGCGCCCGCGGGAACAGCGTCATCGGCGGCCACCGCGACACGCATCTCGGGTTTCTGCAGAAGGTAGCGCTGGGCGATTCGATCCGGGTGCAGCGCCCGGACGGCGCCCGCGTGGAGTACCGCGTCACGCAGCTGGACGTGCTCGACAAGCGCGACACGTGGGTGGCGCGAAACGACGGCGGCAGGCGCCTCACCCTGGTCACCTGCTGGCCCTTCGATGCGATCCAGCCCGGCGGCGCCGAACGCTACGTGGTGATTGCCGAGTAGCATTCGGCGATGCCGTCGCCTTTCGCCGTCCGCAGCTTCCGCTTCCAGTGGCCGGCCGACCTGCTCACCTCCTGGGCGTTCGAAATGGAGGCGCTGATCCTCGGCTGGTACATCCTCGCCACGACCGGCTCGGTGCAGCAGCTGGTGGGGATCGCCGCGCTGGCCTGGCTGGGGTCGCTGTTCTCCCCCTTCTTCGGCATGCTGGGCGACCGCATCGGCCACCGCACGCTGCTCTGCATCACGCGCGGCCTCTACGCGGTGCTTGCCGCGCTGCTGACGGCGCTGACCTTCAGCGGCGCGCTGGCGCCGTGGCACGTGTTCGTCATCGCGGCGCTCGCCGGCCTGCTGCGGCCGTCGGACCAGATGATGCGCAACGTGGTGGTGGCGCAGACCATGCGTCCCGAGATGCTGCTCGGCGCGCTCGGGCTGTCGCGCACCACGTCGGATACCGCCCGCATCGCCGGCGCGCTGGCGGGCGCCGGCGGCGTGGCGCTGATCGGCATGGGCGCGGCCTATGTCCTGGTCACCGCCATGTACGTCGCCGCCGCGCTGCTTTCCCTCGGCATCGCCGCCTCGCGGCAACGCGCCGCGGCGCCCGCAGCGCATCCACTCGCCGAGCTGAACGACGGCTTCCGCTACGTCTGGCACAAGCCCGAGCAGCTCGGCGCGTTCGCCATGGCCTTCCTGGTCAACCTGCTGGCGTACCCCTTCGTGCTCGGCCTGCTGCCCTATGTCGCCAAGGAAGTCTACGGCGCCGGCCTCGCCGTGCTGGGCTGGCTCGCCGCCGCCTTCTGGCTGGGCGGGCTGATCGGCTCGCTCGCGGTGGGCGCGCCAAGCCTGCGCCTGCGGCCCGCGCGCGCCATGCTCTGGAGCGCCGGGTTGTGGTTCGCCGCCACGCTGGTGTTCGGCCAGATCGCCAACCTGCCGCTCGGCCTCGGCCTGCTGCTCTTCGCCGGCATCGCGCAGAGCTTCTGCATGACGCCGATCGCCGCCATCATGCTGCGCGGCGCGGACGAGTCGATGCGCGGCCGCGTCATGGGCGTGCGCATGCTGGCGATCTGGGGCCTGCCGCTCGGCCTGGTCGCCGCCGGGCCGCTCATCGCGTACATCGGCTACGCCTCCACCGTCCTGCTCTACTGCGGCGCCGGCCTCGTCGCCACCGCCGTCATCGGCTACCGCTGGCGCCAGGCGCTTTGGCTGCGCTCCGCGGCCGCCAACGCGGCTTAGTATTCAGCCCATGCCGACCCTCGCCGATTTTCCCATCACCAGGAAGTGGCCCGCGAAGCACCCCGATCGCCTGCAGCTCTATTCGCTGCCGACGCCGAACGGGGTCAAGGTATCGATCGCGCTGGAAGAGATCGGCCTGCCCTACGAGCCGCACCTGGTCTCGTTCGACACCAACGACCAGCTCACGCCCGAGTTCAGGTCGCTCAACCCTTACGGCAAGATTCCCGCGATCATCGACCCGTACGGGCCGGGCGGAACAGCGCTCGCCCTGTTCGAAACCGGCGCGATCCTGCTGTACCTCGCCGAAAAGAGCCGCCGCCTGATGCCGAGCGACCCCGCAGGCCGTTACGAGACCATCCAGTGGCTGGTGTTCCAGGTCGCCGGTCTCGGGCCGATGTTCGGCCAGGTCGGCTTCTTCCACAAGTTCGCCGGCAAGGAGTTCGAGGACAAGCGGCCGCGCGACCGCTACGTGAACGAGTCGAAGCGCGTGCTCGGCGTGGTGAACGAGCGGCTGGCGAGCCGCGCCTGGATGATGGGCGACGAGTACACCATCGCCGACATCGCGATCTTCCCCTGGGTGCGCAACCTGGTCGGCTTCTACGGCGCCGCCGAGCTTGTGGGGTTTGAGCAGTACCCGCACGTCAGGCGCACGCTCGACGTCTTCCTTCAGCGCCCCGCCGTGATACGCGGACTCGCCATTCCCGCCCGATCGTAGCCGGCTGCGGCGCGCTTATTGCTGAGGGTTTGCTGATGAGCACATTCATAGTCGGTCTTTGGGGCGTGCGATATCAGGTCAGGGACGTCGAGCGCTCGATCGATTTCTATACCCGGCAGCTTGGCTTCAAGCTCGATCACAAGCACCCTCCGGCCTTCGCCCAGGTTTCGACCGGCAACCTCAAGCTGATCCTGAGCGGCCCGGGCGCTTCGGGATCGCGCCCGATGCCCGACGGCCGCCGGCAGGAACCCGGCGGGTGGAACCGGGTGATCCTCCAGGTAGATGATCTGCCGGCGCGGATCGAGGCGTTGAAGAAGGCCGGCCTGCATCTCCGCAACCAGATGGAGAGCGGCCCTGGCGGCCGGCAAATCCAGCTGGAGGATCCCGACGGCAACCCCCTCGAGCTGTTCGAGCCCCCTCGCTAGACGCGAGCCGGGCTACTCCCACTCGATCGTAGCGGGCGGCTTGGAGGAGATGTCGTAGGTCACGCGGTTGATGCCGCGCACCTCGTTGATGATGCGGCCGGAGACCCTGGCCAGCAGCTCGTGCGGCAGCGGCGCCCATCCGGCGGTCATGAAGTCGGTGGTCTGCACCGCGCGCAGGGCGACCACGTTCTCATAGGTGCGGCCGTCGCCCATCACGCCGACCGACTTCACCGGCAGGAACACGCCGAACGCCTGCGCGGTCTTGTCGTACCAGCCGGCGGCCCGCAGCTCCTGGATGAAGATGTCGTCGGCCTTTTGCAGCAGCTCGACGTATTTCTTTTCAATCGAGCCCAGGATACGAACGCCGAGTCCCGGCCCCGGGAACGGGTGGCGGAACACCATGTCGCGCGGCAGGCCGAGCGCGAGCCCGAGCTCGCGCACCTCGTCCTTGAACAGCTCGCGCAGCGGCTCGAGCAGCTTCAGCTTGAGCGATTTCGGCAGCCCGCCGACGTTGTGGTGCGACTTGATGTTCTGCGCCTTCTTGGTCTTGGCGCCGGCCGACTCGATGACGTCGGGATAGATGGTGCCCTGCGCCAGCCAGCGTGCGCTCTTCAGCTTCTTCGCTTCCTTCTGGAACACGTCGACGAACAGCTTGCCGATGATCTTGCGCTTGCGCTCCGGGTCGGACACGCCCCTCAGCGCGCCGAGAAACTTCTTCGATGCGTCGACGTGAACCACCTTCACGTGCATGTGCCTGGCGAAGGTGTCCATCACCTGCTTCGCCTCGTTCAGTCGCAGCAGGCCGTGGTCCACGAACACGCAGGTGAGCTGCTTGCCGATCGCCTTGTGGATCAGCGCCGCGGCAACGGACGAATCGACGCCGCCGGAGAGGCCGAGGATCACTTCTTCCTGCCCTACGGTCTCCCGGATCTGGCGCACCGACTCGGAAACATATTCGGGCATCTGCCAGTCGCCGCTGGCGCCGCAGATGTCGCGCACGAAGCGATGCAGGAGCTTGGTGCCCTGCAGGGTATGGGTGACCTCGGGGTGGAACTGGACTGCGTAGAAGCGCCGCTCCTCGTCCGCCATGGCGGCGACGGGGCAGGCGTCGGTGGAGGCCATCAGCTTGAAGCCCTTCGGCATCTCGACCACCTTGTCGCCGTGGCTCATCCAGACCTTGAGCATGCCGTGGCCCTCCGGCGTGCGGTAGTCCTCGATGCCGTCGAGCAGCTTCGTGTGCCCGCGCGCGCGCACCTCGGCATAGCCGAACTCGCGCACCTTGCCCGCCTCGACCTTGCCGCCGAGCTGCTGCGCCATGGTCTGCATGCCGTAGCAGATGCCGAGCACCGGCACGCCGAGCGCGAACACCGCCTTTGGCGCGCGCGCGGTCGACTCCTCATAGGCCGACATGTGGCTGCCGGAGAGGATGACGCCCTGCGCGCCGAAGCCGCGCACGAAGCCGTCGGAGACGTCGTGGGGATGGATCTCGCAGTAGACCTTCGCTTCGCGGACGCGGCGCGCGATCAACTGCGTGTACTGCGCCCCAAAATCCAGGATGAGGATTTTCTGGTGGCTACTCGACCCGGTAATTCGGGGCCTCCTTGACGATCTGCACGTCGTGCACGTGGGACTCGCGGATGCCCGCCGAGGTGATCTCGACGAACTGGGTGCGGGTGCGCAACTCCTCGACCGTGGCGCAGCCGGTGTAGCCCATGCTCGCGCGCACGCCACCGATCAGCTGCTGCATGAGCGAGACCGCGCTGCCCTTGTAGGGCACGCGGCCTTCGACGCCCTCCGGCACCAGCTTGTCGACGTTCATCTCCGAGTCCTGGAAATAGCGGTCGGCGGCGCCCTTCTGCATCGCGCCGAGCGATCCCATGCCGCGGTAGGCCTTGTAGGAGCGGCCCTGGAACAGCTCGATCTCGCCCGGCGA
>DASUZH010000575.1:0-2074 GCA_036376975.1 Burkholderiales bacterium
GAAGGCGGCGAGGCTCTCGCGGCCGCCGCGGATCGACTCGCACTGCTGCAGGATGCGGGCGCACATCTCCGCCCAGCGCGGCTGCTGCTCCATGGCGGGCGGCATCAGGCGACCACCTCGAAGCTGCCGTGCACCGGGTACCAGTGGCTGGCGTCCGAGGCGAAGCCGACCAGCCTGCGGTCGCCGAAGTTGAGCACCGCGGTCAGGGTGTAGCCGCCCGTCGCCAGGTAAGAGACGGCGTAGACGCCGTCTGCGACGCGCTCCGCCGCGTAGATGGACTTCTGTTCGGCCGACTTTGCCGCGCCGGCGGCGTGAAACTCGACCGTTCCGTTCTCATGGAACTCGTGCTCGTAGGTCTTGCCCTTGGTCGGGCCGTCGTTCCAGGTGAAGAGCATCTTCCTGCCCCGGATCGGGCTGGATTCGGTGATTTGCATCGGCTTCTCCTTAGCGGGGGTTCTGGGGCGGCGGCGCGACGCGCGGCTCGATCTCGCTGCCGCCGATCGGCGCCTTGGTGGCGGGTACCGTGCGGCCGCTGCCGGCGCGCCCGGCGTCGCGCAGGCATTGCTCGCGCAGGATTCCCTCGAGCTCGGCGCAGCGCTTGACGGCTTCGTCGCCGGCGCTGCTCGCGCCGTCGGGCACGCCGGAGCGCTCGCCCGGCGCGATCGAGCCGCCGGTGATCGCGCCGTCGCCGGGCGCGCCGCCGTCGCGGCTGCTGCCGGGCGGCGTCGATCCGCGGCCGGCGTCGCCGGTCTGCGCGGCTGCTGTTCCGGCGAAAGCGAGAAGCGCTGTCGCCAGGATGAGACGGAAACGGTTCATGTCACCTCCAACGTGTGGAGATGAGCAATTTGGATGCCCGTACTACAAGTTCAGGAGCTGCAGGACAGCGCGGAGCATCCGGCGCGGTCGCGCGCCCACTCGGGCCGGCGCGCCGCGAAGTCGTCGTTGCCGGGCTGGTCGTCGTAGGGCCGCTCCAGCACGTGCATCAGCCGCTCGAGCACCGAGGTGTCGCCTTGCTCCATCGCCTCGATCGCCTGCACCGCGAGGTAATTGCGGAACACGTACTTCGGATTGACGCGCTTCATGCCGTCGATCCGTTCCCGCGGCCCTACGGCCTCTTCACGCAGTTTTCCGTTGTACAGGCGCAACCACTCGACCAGAGGGTCGTCCGCAGGGCGATCCGCGTAGAAAGCGGGCCTCAGCGCTTCGACGGACGGTTCTTCCACCGCAAGGCTGCGGAAGAAAATCGTGAAGTCGGTCTCGGCGGCGGCGAGGGCGCGGAACAGCCCGCCGGCGAGCTCGTCGGGCACCGACTTCAGGCCGAGCTTCGCGGCGATGGCGCGGTTCCAGCCTGCCTGGAAGGTGCCGGCGTACAGCTCGAGGCCGCTTTCCAGCTCTTTCATCTCCACCAGCGACACCAGCGCCTCCGCCAGGCGCGCGAGGTTCCACTGCGCGATCCCCGCCTGGTTGCCGTAGGTGTAGCGCAGCGTCGGCGCGTCGGTGGTGTTCGGCGTCCACTGCGTGTCGAAGCCCTCCAGCCAGCCGTAGGGGCCGTAGTCGATGGTCAGGCCGAGGATCGACATGTTGTCGGTGTTCATCACGCCGTGCACGAAGCCCAGGCGCATCCAGTCCACCATCAGGTTCGCGGTACGGCGGCAGACCTCCTGGAAGAACTGCGCATAGGAGAAATCCGGGTAGAAGTTTTTCAGCGTGTAGTCGAGCAGCTTCTTCAGCGCCTCGGGCTCGTTGCGCGCGGCGTGGATCTGGAAGTTGCCGAAGCGCAGGAACGAGGGCGCCACGCGGCACACCACCGCGCCGGGCTCGGGCGCCGGGTTGCCGTCGTAGAACATGTCGCGCACCACCGCCTCGCCGGTGCCGACCAGGCTGAGCGCGCGGGTGGTCGGCACGCCGAGCCGGAACATCGCCTCGCTGCAGGCGAACTCGCGCAGCGACGAGCGCAGCACCGCGCGGCCGTCGGCGGTGCGCGAGTAGGGCGTGCGGCCGGCGCCCTTCAGCTGCAGCTCCTGGCGCGAGCCGTCGCGCGCGAGCATCTCGCCGAGCGTGATGGCGCGGCCGT
>DASUZH010000576.1:0-3490 GCA_036376975.1 Burkholderiales bacterium
CTCGACGTCGAGCGCGCCCACCTCGCGGTCCTTGATCGCCACCATGCCGGTCGAGTTGAAGCCGCGGATGTGGCTGCCGGCGATGCCGACGAACGCCGCGGCGATCTTGCAGTCAGCCATCAGCTCCGCTTCCTCGAGCGCGCGCTGGATCGCGCCGACGGTGGCCTCGATGTTGACCACCACGCCCTTCTTCAGGCCGCGCGACTCGTGGCCGCCCATGCCGAGGATCTCGAGCACGCCGTCGGGGCGCAGCTCCGCCACCAGGCAGGCCACCTTGGAGGTGCCGATGTCCAGCGCCACGATGAGGTTTTTGTTTTCTTTTGGCATCGCCTCAGCCTTTTGTGTCCGGCACCCGCAGCGCGAAGCCGTTCGGGTAGCGCAGGTCGACGTATTCGTGCTTGCGCGCCACGGTCTTCAGCGTCGAGTCGTAGGCCGCGACGAAGCGCTTCAGGCGCGTCTCGGCCTGGTCGCCGTCGCGCCCGAGCATGATCTGCAGGCCGTTGTCGAGCTTGAGCTGCCAGGCGAGCCGCGGCGTCAGCACCACGCGCTCGGGCTGCACGCCGAGCGGCGCGAGCAGCGCCTTGAAGCTGGCGTAGCGCAGGGTGATCTCGGTCTCCGACCCGGCGGGCCCGACGAACAGCGGCAGCGCGCCGTCGGCGCGGCCGCGGAAGGTCTCGCCGTGGGTGTTGACCAGCGCGTCGCTTCCCCAGCGCGCGAGCGCGACGTGCTCTTCCAGGCCGACCTCGAGACGGTCGGGCCACACCTTGCGCACGGTGACGCGCCGCACCCAGGGCAGCTGCTGCAGTCCTGCCCGCACCTCGGCCGGCTCGACGGCGAAGAAATTGCCGGCGATGCGGCCGCGCGTCGCGCGCTCGATCTCCTGCTTGGAGGTCTTCGCGAGCGGCGTGACGACGTGCAGCTCGCGCACCGGCAGGTGCGGCGAGCGCAGCGCGAGCTGCGCCAGCGCGACGCCGAACACCAGCGCCGCGACGCCGACCAGGGCGCCGGCGAGCAGGTTGAGCTGGCGCGGGTTATCCCACACGGGCCATGCCTCCAGGCGCCGAAAGACTGGCCAACTGCAGGATGCGGACGCAGAGGTCCTCGTACGCAATACCGACCGCTCTCGCCGCCATCGGCACCAGGCTGTGGCCGGTCATGCCGGGCGAGGTGTTGACCTCGAGCAGCCAGGGCCTGCCGCGCTTGTCCAGCATGATGTCGACGCGTCCCCAGCCGCGGCAGCCGACCGCGCCAAACGCCTGCAACGTCAGCGCCTGCAGCGCCTTCTCCTTCTTCGCCGGCAGCCCGCTCGGGCAGTGGTACTTGGTGTCGTCGGTGAAGTACTTGTTCTGGTAGTCGTAGTTGCCCTTCGGCGCCTCGATGCGGATCAGCGGGAGTGCCTCTTCGCCGAGCACGCTCGCGGTGTACTCGGGACCGTCGATGAACTGCTCGGCGAGCGCGATGTCGCGGTACTTCTTTGCCGCCAGCTCGTAGGCCGCGGGAAGTTGCTTCACCGAAGTAACCTTGGTCAGCCCGAGCGTCGAGCCTTCGTTCGCCGGCTTGACGATCAGCGGCAGCTTGAGCTCGCGCGCGACGGAGGACCAGCTGGTCTTTTCCTCGAGAATTCGGAAACGAGGCGTCGGCAGCCCGTTCGCGATCCACACCATCTTGGTGCGCCACTTGTCCATGCCGATCGCCGAGCCCATCACGCCGCTGCCCGTATAGGGAATGCCGAGCATCTCGAGCGCGCCCTGGATGGTGCCGTCCTCGCCGCCGCGGCCGTGCAGCGCGATGAAGCAGCGCTTGAAGCCGTCTCGCTTGAGATCGAACACGTCGCGCTCCTTCGGATCGAAGGCGTGCGCGTCGACGCCCTTCGAGCGCAGCGCTTTCAGCACGCCGTTGCCGCTCATCAGCGAGATCTCGCGCTCCGCGGAGCCGCCGCCCATCAGCACGGCAACCTTGCCGAAGTTCATGCCGCCTCCCCGACGATGCGCACTTCGGGGACCAGGTCGACTTTGGTTTTGTCGAGGACGATTCGTTTCACCTCTTGAATCAGCCACTCGATATCCGCGGCGCATGCGGCGCCCTTCGGGTTGACGATGAAGTTGGCATGTTTCTCGGACACGCGCGCGCCGCCGCGCTCGAGGCCCTTCAGCCCGCACGACTCGATCAGCCGCGCGGCGTGGTCGCCGGGCGGGTTGCGGAACACGCTGCCCGCGTTGGGCAGCGAGAGCGGCTGCGTGGCGATGCGCTTCGCCAGCAGCTCCTTGATGCGCGCGCGCGAGGCGTCGCCGTCGCCCTTCGGCAGCTTGAAGAACGCGCTGACGAACCATTCTTCCCTCGGGAAGCGGCAGTGGCGGTAGCCGATCTCGAACTCGCCCTTCTTTCTCAGGTGCACGACGCCCTGACGGTCGATCGTCTCGACGCTGTCCACCACATCCCATGTCTCGCTGCCGTAGCAGCCGGCGTTCATGGCGAGCGCGCCGCCCACCGTCCCCGGGATACCCGCGAGGAACTCGGCGCCGACGAAGCCGTGCGTCGCGGCGATGCGGGCGACCTTCGGCGCGGCGACGCCGGCGGCGGCGCGCAGCCTCCCTTCGCTCAGCTCGGGGCGCAGCTCCGCGGAGTGCATCAGGATCACCGTGCCGCGGTAGCCACCATCGCGTACCAGCAGGTTCGACCCCAATCCTACGAACAGCACGGGCTCGCCGCCGGGAAGCGTCCGGAGGAACGAAGACAGCTGGTCGAGGTTCCGCGGATGGAAGAAGCGGTCCGCCTTGCCGCCGGCGCGCCAGCTGACGTGCTTCGCCATCGGCTCGTCGCGCGTTGCGGAGAATTGGAGGGGCTCGGCCATGTTCATGTCAGCTGCGCGGGGACGTTGCCGATCGAGCCCGCGCCCATGGTGACGACGACGTCGCCGTCGGCGGCGACGCGGCGGATCGCCGCCGGCATCTCGGCGATGTCCTCGACGAACACCGGCTCGACCTTGCCGGCGACGCGCACCGCGCGCGCGAGCGAGCGGCCGTCGGCGGCGACGATCGGCGCCTCGCCGGCCGCATACACCTCGGCCAGCACCAGCGCGTCGACGGTGGAAAGGACCCGCACGAAGTCCTCGAACAGGTCGCGCGTGCGCGTAAAGCGGTGCGGCTGGAAGGCGAGCACCAGGCGGCGGCCGGGAAACGCGCCGCGCGCCGCCTCCAGCGTCGCCGCCATCTCGGCCGGATGGTGTCCGTAGTCGTCGACCAGGGTGAAAGCGCCGCCGCCCTCGAGCTTCACGTCGCCGTAGCGCTGGAAGCGCCGGCCGACGCCGTCGAACTCCGCCAGCGCCTTGACGATCGCCTTCTCGGCCACGCCGAGCTCGCTGGCGACCGCGATCGCGGCGAGCGCGTTGAGCACGTTGTGGTGGCCCGGCAGGTTGAGCGTGACGTCGAACGCGGCCGCGCCGCGCCGCGCGCGGAAGCGCATGCGCCCGCCGTCGTGCACGATGCTCTCG
>DASUZH010000577.1:0-2725 GCA_036376975.1 Burkholderiales bacterium
GGATGGGCGTCGAGGGCCTGGTCGGCGACCCGGACTATCCGAAGGGCGTGCCGCTCGCGCGCCTGGTCGACCCCGGCATGGTCGCCGCGATGTCGGAGACCGTGCTCGCGCACATCCTCGACTGGCATCGCCGCCACAACCAGTACCGCGCGCAGCAGCGGGAGAGGAAGTGGCTGCGCCTCGGCCAGTACATGACGGGCGACCGCACCGTCGGCCTGCTCGGCCTGGGCGAGCTCGGCACCGATGCGGCGGGCAAGCTGCTCGCGCTCGGCTTCAAGGTCGCCGGCTGGAGCCGCCGGCCGAAGGAAATCGCCGGCGTGCATTGCTATACCGACCTGTCGGCCATGCTGCCCGAGTGCAACGCGATCGTTTGCCTGCTGCCGCTGACCGCGCAGACGCGGGGCATTCTGCATTCACGCAATCTTTCCTTGTTGAAACCGAAAAGCTGCGTGATCAACGTCGCCCGCGGCGGGCATGTGGTGACGCAGGACCTGATCGCGGCGCTGGACTCCGGCCACCTCTCCCACGCCTACCTCGACGTGTTCGACCCCGAGCCGCTGCCCGCCGACAGCCCGCTGTGGGCGCATCCGAGGATCAGCGTCACGCCGCACACCGCCGCGCTCACCGAGCCGCGCACGGCGGTGCCGAAGATCGTCGAGAACGTGGAGCGGGCGCGGCGCGGCGAAGCGCCGCTAAACCGGGTGGACTTCGAAGCGGGTTATTGAGGTAGCCGCGCCACCGCGTGCGCGCCCCATGCCGAGCGAATAGAGCCGGCTCTCCAGCAGCTCGAGCGCTTCCTGCACGCGGTGGCGCAGGAAGTCGACGCCCGAGCGGCGCGGGCCGCCGTAGGAGAACAGCTCGGCGCCCAGCTCTTCGACCATCGCGATCTTGGCGCGGCAGTAGTCGTCGTCGAGCGCGGTCGCGCGGCACAGGGAAAGCAGCCAGCGCAGTGCGCGGGCATCCGGCTCGCACGAATGGCGCGAGAACAGCTCCTTGAGGGCCGCGAGCTGCCGGCGGGCGCGCTCTAGGTCGCGTTGGAATGCCATGAAGGCATTGTTCCGGCATGCGCGGCAGAGCGAAAGCCGCTGCCGCCTGATCCTCGCGTACGCCCGGTGCGACAGCGTGTCGCCGGAAATCGACGCGTGGTATAAGGCCGCATGAGCCGCAGCGTCCGCAAGCACGTGGCAGCCTTGGCAGCGCTCCTCGCGATGGCGCTGCACGCGCTGTCGCCGCTCGCCGCCCCGGCGCCGCGCGACGCCGCCGGGCCGCTGCACGACATCTGCAGCTCGGCGCCGGCCGCGCCGCAGCCCGCCGGCGACCCCAGCACCAGCCATTGCGCCCTGTGCGTGGCGTCCGCCTCGATCGCGCCCGGCGCGCCCGCCGCGCTGCAGGAAACCCGCTTCTCGTTCGTCGTACCGCTTTTCTTCTCGTCCACGCCGGCGGTCCGGCCCGCTCATTCCGGCCACCCCGCCCGCGCCCCTCCCGCCAGCGCCTAGCGCTGCCGTTCCACTAACAACTCAAGGAGGGAGTTTCATGTTTCGTTTTCTGGCGGCGGTTGCCGCCTTCGCCGCATCGCTTGCCGCGCACGCCTCGTGCGGCGCGGCATTCTGCGTGGTCAACACCGGCTTCAGCGCCACCGGGGTCTGGACCGACCCGGGCACGCGCCTCGACCTGCGCTTCGAGTACATCGACCAGGACCAGCCGCTCTTTGGCAAGGACAAGGTCTCGGTCGGCCAGATCCCGCGCCACCACAACGAGGTGCGGACCATCAACCGCAACCTGATCGGCAGCCTCGACCACAGCTTCGGCGCGAACTGGGGGGTCAACGTGACGCTGCCGGTGGTCGACCGCTCCCACGAGCACATCCACCAGCACATGGGGCAGGCGCTGTTCGAGACCTGGGACTTCACCGCGCTGGGCGACGTGCGCGTGGTGGGACGCTACCAGTTCGATCCGCGGCAGGACGGCGACACCCACACCGTCTGGGGCATCAACTTCGGCCTCAAGCTGCCGACCGGCAAGACCGACGAGGCGAACGCCGAGGGCCTGGTCGCCGAGCGCAGCCTGCAGCCGGGAAGCGGCAGCACCGACGGCATCATCGGCGTGTACTACTCGCGCAACCTGCCGATGCGGGGCGTCTCGTGGTTCGCGCAGGCCGCCTACCAGGACGCGCTCAAGGAGAAGGACGACTACAGGCCGGGCGACCGCTTCATGTTCGACGTCGGCCTGCGCTACGAGGGCGGCGGCAGCCTCGCCACGATGCTGCAGCTCAACTACCTGAACCGCGGCAAGGACAGCGGGCGCAACGCCGACCAGCCCGACGACACCGGCGGCAACTTCATCTTCCTCAGCCCGGGCGCGAGCTGGAACTTCACCAAGGCGCTGCAGCTGTACGGCTTCGTGCAGGTGCCGATCTACCAGAAGGTGAACGGCGTGCAGCTGGTCGCCGACTACGCGTTCGTGGTCGGGCTCAGCACCCGCTTCTAGCGCGCGAGGTAGCCGGAGTCGACCGGCAGCACGATGCCGGTCACGCAGCGCGCCGCCGGGCTGGCGAGGAACAGGATCGCGGCGGCGACGTCGTCGACCTCGGGCAGCACGCCGAGCGGGGTGTGCGCCTCGACCTTCTCCAGCACGTCGGGGTTGTTGAAGATCTGCGCGGTGAAGTCGGTATTGACGAAAGTAGGCGCGACCGCATTCACGCGGATGCGGTCGGCGGCCCATTCCA
>DASUZH010000578.1:0-3313 GCA_036376975.1 Burkholderiales bacterium
CGCACCGCGCAACCGGTCGAGCTGGATCTCAAGCGCTTCAAGGGCCGCGTTCCGGTCGAGATGCTCGGCCGCACCTCTTTTCCGCCGATCGGCGAGCTGCCGTATCTCCTCACGCTGCCCGCGCACGCCTTCTACTGGTTCCGGCTCTCCACCGACGCGCCGCCGCCGGCCTGGCACCAGGACATGCTCGTGTCCGAGGAAGCGCCGGTGCTGGTTCTCTTCGACTCGTGGATGAGCCTGTTTCGCGACAAGGTCGTTCCCTGGCGCATCGGCATGGCCGAGCAGCTGCGCGCACGGCTCGAGAACGAGATCCTGCCCCGTTTCATCGCCGCGCAGCGCTGGTATGCCGCCAAGGGCGAAGCCATCCAGAAGGCAGCGCTGGCCGACTCGGTGATCTGGGACGTGGGTGGCTTGAGCTGGCTCGTTGCCATGGTGCAGGTAAACGAATCGCGCTACTTCCTGCCGCTCGCGCTCGGCTGGGAGGAGGACGAGGAGCACGTGCGCGCGCTTGCCGCCGGCACGGTGGCGCGCGTGCGCCAGCAGGCGAACGTCGGCGTCCTGGCCGACGCGATCGCGGACGAAGGTTTCTGCCGCCATGTGGTGAAAGCGATCGGCGCCGAGAAGAGCCTGGCCACCACGAACGGCGCGCTGCGCTTCACTCGCACCAAGGCCTACGCCGGCCTGGTGCGCGACGATTTGGCGTCGGTGCAGCTCGGCGCGCTGCACACCCAGAGCACGAACACTTCGGTGCAGATCGGCGATCGCCTGTTCCTCAAGTGCTACCGCCGCCTGCGCGCCGGGGTGAATCCCGAGTTCGAGATCGGCCGCTTCCTGACCGAGGTCGCGCACTTCCCGCACTGCGTGCCGCTCGCCGGCGCGGTCGAGTACCTCGCCAAGGAGGGCGGCGAACCCGCCACCCTCATGCTGCTGCAGGCGTACCTGCCGAACCAGGGCGACGGCTGGGCCTACACGCTCGGCTTCCTGCAGCGCTACCTGGAGAGCGCGGGCACGCAGGAAGGGCTCGGCGCCTACGTCAGCCTGATGCAGACCCTCGGCGTGCGCACCGCCGAGCTGCACGCCGCGCTCGCCACGCGGTCAGGCGACCCGGCGTTCGACCCGGAGCCGTTTACGGCGCAGGACATGCAGGAATGGAAGGCGCGCGTCAGGCAGGAGGCGCAGGCGACCTTCGGCCTGCTGAAGAAAGACCTGCTGGACGACGGCACGAGAGAGCGCCTGCTGGACCTGATCGACTCCTGCCCGCCGCCGAGCAAGCCGGCGCTGAAGACGCGCCATCACGGCGACTACCACCTCGGCCAGGTGCTGATCGCCAACAACGATTTCGTGATCATCGATTTCGAGGGCGAGCCCGGGCGGGCGCTGGCCGAAAGCCGGCGCAAGCGCTCGCCGCTGCGCGACGTGGCGGGAATGCTGCGCTCGTTCAGCTACGCGCGCTGGAGCGCGTCCGACAAGGAGAGCCAGGTGCTCGACGACTGGGAGGCGCAGTCGCGGCGCGCCTTCCTCGACGCCTACCGCGTCGACGCGGACCAGCGCGGGTTGCTCGAGCTGGCCGAGATCGAGAAGCTGCTCTACGAGCTGCGCTACGAGCTGGCCAACCGGCCCGACTGGATCCATGTCCCCGTACGCGGCGCGCTCGCCCTGCTTGGAGTGAAAACATGAACAGCATCGACGTCTATATCGAGCCCCTGCGGGTGTTCCTGCGCCAGGCCGGCGACTTCCTGCCGCGCCTCGGGCTCGCCATCCTGGTGGTGATCGCGGGCTGGATGCTGGCCAAGATGGCGCGCTTCGCCATCGCGCGCGGCCTGCGGGCGATCAACTTCAACGTCCTCACCGAGCGCGCCGGCATCGACGGCTTCCTGCGCGACGGCGGCATCGAGACCGACACCAGCGGCATCCTCGCGCTGCTGGTGTACTGGCTGGTGATCCTCGCCGCGCTGGTGATCGCCTTCAACGGCCTCGGCCTGACCTACATCACCGACCTGCTCGGCCGGGTGCTGCTGTTCGTGCCGAAGGTGATGGTGGCGCTGCTGATCCTCGCCTTCGGCGCCTACTTCGCGCGCTTCGTCGGCAACGCGGTGTGCGCCTATTTCCGCAACATCAACCTGCAGGACGCCGACCTGCTCGGCCGGCTGGCGCAGTACGCCATCCTCACTTTCGTCGTGCTGATCGCGCTCGACCAGGTGAACGTCGGCGGCGAGATCGTGCGCCAGACCTTCCTCATCGTGCTGGCCGGCGTGGTGTTCGCGCTGGCGCTCGCCTTCGGCCTCGGCGGCAAGGACTGGGCCGCGCAAATGCTGGAGCGCTGGTGGCCACGGCGGAAGTAGCCGCGCGCCGGCGCTTCGGGGCGGAAGTCACGCCCGAGGGCGTGCGCTTTCGCCTGTGGGCGCCGGCGGCGAGGTCCGTCGACCTGGTTCTCGTGGAAGGCGAGAAAGCCATGCGACCGGAGGGCAACGGGTGGTTCGAGCTGCTCGATGCGGAGGCCGCAGCGGGCACGCTCTACCAATACCGGATCGACGGCGAGCTGCTGGTGCCCGACCCGGCGTCGCGCTTCCAGCCGCGCGACGTCGACGGGCCGAGCGAGGTGATCGCGCCGCGCGCTTATAAGTGGAGCGATCACGGCTGGAACGGCCGGCCGTGGCGCGAGGCAGTCATCTACGAGCTGCACGTCGGCGCTTTCACGCCGGAAGGGAAGTACAGCGGGGTGGCGAAAAAGCTCGGCGTGCTGCGCGACCTCGGCATCACCGCGATCGAGCTGATGCCGCTCGCGGACTTCGCCGGCAAGCGCAACTGGGGCTACGACGGCGTGCTGCCCTACGCGCCGGATTCGGCTTACGGCACGCCCGAGGACCTGAAGGCGCTCGTCGACGCGGCGCACGCCGCGAACATGATGGTCTTCCTCGATGTGGTCTACAACCACTTCGGCCCGAAGGGGAACTACCTGCCGCGCTACGCGCCGCAGTTCTTCACCAACCACTACAAGACCCCGTGGGGCGCCGCGATCGACTTCTCGAACGAAGTGGTGCGCCGTTACTTCATCGAGAACGTCCTCTACTGGCTCGAGGAATACCGCTTCGACGGGCTGCGCTTCGACGCGGTGCACGCGATCATCGACAGGTCGCCGAAGCACATCCTGGTCGAGGTCGCCGAAACCGTGCGCGCGAAGTACGGCGAGTCCAGACACCTCGTGCTCGAGAACGACGCCAACCTCGCGCGGCTGCTCGGCCCGGGACGCTACACCGCGCAGTGGAACGACGATTCACACCACGCGTATCACGTGCTCGCCACCGGCGAGCTC
>DASUZH010000579.1:0-3362 GCA_036376975.1 Burkholderiales bacterium
TTTTCGGCGAGGACTTTCTTGGTGAAAGCCAGAGCCCCTTCGAGGAGGTCGCCCTGCACGATCTCGTCGATCAGCCCGTACTCCTTCGCCTTCTCGACCGGCAGCATGGCGCCGGTGGTCATCAGGCGCACCGCCTCGGCCATCGGGATGATGCGCGGCAGGCGCTGCGTGCCGCCCGAGCCGGGCAGGATGCCGAGCTTCACTTCGGGCAGGCCGACCTGCGACTTCGGCGCCG
Source organism: Burkholderiales bacterium (assembly GCA_036376975.1). Classification (GTDB taxonomy): domain Bacteria; phylum Pseudomonadota; class Gammaproteobacteria; order Burkholderiales; family SG8-39; genus SCGC-AG-212-J23. The sequence goes on from DASUZH010000579.1 coordinate 236, forward strand.
CCACGCGGAAGTGGCAGGCGAGCGCCAGCTCGAGGCCGCCGCCGAGCGCGAAGCCGCCGATCGCGGCGACCAGCGGCTTCTTCATCGCGTCCTGCTGGTCGTTGACGTCGGGCAGGTCGGGCTTCAGGCGCGTGCCGCCGAACTCGCGGATGTCGGCGCCGCCGGAGAAGAACTTGTTGTTGCCGATGAGCACCGCGGCCTTCACGGCCGGGTCGGCTTCGACCTTCTTCAGGTGCTGCTCGATCGCGGCGCGCAGCGCGTTGCCGAGGCCGTTGACCGGCGGGTTGTTGAGAGTGATGACGGCGATGCCGTCGCGGACCGCGTACAGAGCCGCTTCGCTCATTCAGGGGTTCTCCAGGGAAAATCGATTCTACTGCCGGTTTTGCAGGTATATCCGGTCGATCGGCTGGTCGAGGTCGCGGCCGGCGCGCTCGAAGCCTTTGCGCCAGTCGTTGAGGTGGCGGCGCACCCACAGGCGGCCGGCTTCCTTGTCGCGCCGCTTGAGGGCGTCGACGTACATGCGGTGGGCGTGCAGCAGCCGCGGCGCGCCCTCCTTGACCTTGCGCAGGATGATCTCGGTGGTGGGCGCGACCAGCGACTCGGTCGGCTCGCGCGCGAGCTGCAGCACGCGGTTCTGCGCCGCGCGTCCGATCAGGCTGTGGAACTCGGCGTCCAGCTCGGACACCGCTACCGGGTCGGCCAGCGTCTCCTCGGTGCGCGCCACGTTCTCCTCGAGCTGCGCGATCAGCTCCGGCGTCGCGCGCTCCACCGCCGCCTCGATGGTGGCGGTCTGGATCCCCAGCGCCGCCTCGTACAGCTCGCGGAAGGTGACTTCCTGCAGCACCAGCGCGCGGCTCAGGCGCGTCGCCAGCCGGTCGTAGTGCGGCAACCCGATCCACAGGCGCCGGCTCGAGTCGCGGCGCACCAGCCCGCCCTGCTCGAGCAGGCGGATGCCTTCGCGGACGGTGGAGCGGTTGACGCCGAACTGCTTCACCAGCTCGGCTTCGGTGCCGAGCGGATCGCCCGGCCGCATGTGCCCGGCGACGATCTCCCGCTCGATCGCCTCGGCGACGAGCTGATAGGCGGGCGTGGACGCGACGCGGGAGAACCTCGGCTGCATTTGTCTTGACTCGACTGAAAATATTGTCCGACAATCGGACGAAAGTTACAACGCAGGACCAAGAGGAGAGGACCCGTCGTTTCGCAGGACACAGCACTGCTGCGCGTGCAGGACGTTCGCGTGCGCTTCGGCGGCATCGTCGCGCTCGACGGCGTGTCGTTCGACGTCGCGGCGGGGCGCATCGTCGGCCTGATCGGGCCGAACGGCGCCGGCAAGACCACGCTCTTCAACTGCGTTTCCCGCCTCTACGAGTGCGACGAGGGCGAGATCTCGTTCGCCGGCCAGTCCCTGCTCGCGCAGCCGCGGCACCGCGTCGCCGGCCTGGGGATCGGCCGCACCTTCCAGAACCTGGCGTTGTTCCGCAGCATGACGGTGCTCGACAACGTGATGGTCGGCCACCACAGCCGCACGCGCGGCGGCTTCCTCGCCAACGCACTGCGGCTACCCAAGGCCGCGCGGGAAGACAGCGCGGCGCGCGACAAGGCGCAGGCGCTGATCGCCGCCCTCAGCCTCGAGTCGCACGCCGCCACGCCGGTCGCGGACCTGCCGTTCGGCACGCAGAAGCGGGTCGAGCTGGCGCGCGCCCTGGCCGCCGAGCCGAAGCTGCTGCTGCTCGACGAGCCGGCGAGCGGGCTGAACCACGAGGAGGTCGAGGCGCTCGGCACGCTGGTGCAGGAGCTGCGCGGCCGCTTTTCCCTCACCGTGCTGCTGGTCGAGCACCACATGGGCCTGGTCATGCGCATCTCCGACCGGGTGGTGGCGCTCAACTTCGGCCGCGTCATCGCAGAAGGCACGCCGGCGGAAATGCAGCGCCACCCGGACGTCGTGAGCGCCTACCTGGGGGACGCGCATGCTGCTTGAGGTGAAGGGCCTGCACGCAGCCTACGGCCAGACGCGCGTCCTGCACGGCATCGATTTCGCGATGGAGAAGGGCACCATCACCGCGCTGCTGGGGGCCAACGGCGCGGGGAAAACGACCACCTTGCGGGCCCTCTGCGCGATGGTGAAGACGCAGGGCGCGATCAGCTTCGAAGGCCGCCGCATCGAGGGCATGGCGACCGAGGACATCGTGCGGCTGGGCGTGGCGCACGTGCCCGACGGCCGCGGCACCTTCCTCAACCTGAGCACCGAGGAGAACCTGCGGCTCGGCGCCTACACGCGGCGCGACCGCGGCGCGGTCGAGCCGGACCTGGAGCGCGTGTTCGGCTACTTCCCGCGGCTGCGCGAGCGCCGCGCGCAGCAGGCCGGCACGCTCTCGGGCGGCGAGCAGCAGATGCTCGCGGTGTCGCGCGCGCTGATGCTGAAGCCGAAGCTGATGCTGCTCGACGAGCCTTCGTTCGGCCTCGCGCCGCTGCTGGTGCGCGAGCTGTTCGGCATCCTGCGCGACATCCGCAGCGCCGAGGGCGTCAGCATGCTGCTGGTGGAGCAGAACGCGGCGATGGCGCTCGACCTCGCCGACCATGCCTACCTGATCGAGACCGGCCGGGTGGTTCTGCAAGGTTCTTCGCAAGAGCTGAAAAACAACGATTCAGTGCGTCGTTCCTATCTGGGGTATTGATGGACGCCTTCCTCCACCAGGTCTTGGCAGGCCTCGCCACCGGCGGCATCTACGCCAGCCTCGCGCTCGCGCTGGTGATGATCTACCAGGCGACGCACCTGGTGAACTTCGCGCAGGGCGAGATGGCGATGTTTGCCACCTACATCGCCTGGAGCCTGATCAACGCCGGCATGCCCTACTGGCCGGCATTCGCGCTGACCGTAGGAATTTCTTTTTTTCTAGGAGTTTTTATTGAAAGAGTGGTCATCCGCCCGGTCGAAAACGCGCCGGTGCTCGGCGTGGTGACGGTGTTCATCGCGCTGCTCGTCATCCTCAACAGCGTCACCGGCTGGATCTACACCTACACCATCAAGTCCTTCCCCAGCCCGTTCCCGAAGGAGATGGCGCTCGGCAAGTACATGTCGCCGCACGAGTTCGGCGCCATCGGCATCACGCTGCTGGTGCTCGCC
>DASUZH010000580.1:0-9323 GCA_036376975.1 Burkholderiales bacterium
GCTCGCCGACGAGGGGGCGCTCGCCGCGGCGATGGGCTACTACCGCGAGCTCGGCTGCATCATCGTGCTCGACGATTTCGGCGCCGGCCATTCCAACTTCGACCGCATCTGGCGGCTCAACCCCGACATCGTCAAGATCGACCGCGAGATGACGCGGCGCGTGACCGTCGAGCCGCTGGCGCGGCGCATGTTCGGCGGCATCGTCTCGGTGCTGCACGAGGCCGGCGCGCTGGTGTGCGTCGAAGGCATCGAGACCGAGGACGAGGCGCTGGTCGCCATCGATGCCAACGCCGACCTGCTGCAGGGCAAGTACTTTGCCTCCCCGGCGCACCAGCTGCCGGCCGACGACGCCTGCCGCGACGCCTTCGCGCGGCTGTCGAGCGCGTTCCGCGCCGAGCTGCTGGAGGGGCAGGCGCGCCGCGAGGCGCGCCTCGAGCCCTACCTCTCGGCGCTCACCGTCGCCGGGCGCACGCTCAGCCGCGGCGACGGGCAGGGCGCGGCCGCGGTGCCGCTGCTCGCGCTGCCGTGCACCCAGCGCTGCTACCTGATCGGTCCGGACGGCACTCAGCGCGGCGCCAACCTGGAGTCCGAGCACAACGTCTCGGCGCGCGACCCGCGGCTCGAGCCGATGCTGCCGACGCCGGGCACCAACTGGCAGAACAAGCCGTACTTCCGGCGCGCGATGGCGGCGCCGGGAACGATCCAGGTCACCCGCCCCTACCTGTCGGTGACCGGGCCCAAGGTGTGCGTCACCCTCTCGCTGGCCTGCGAAGTCGAGGGCGCCCTGTACGTCATCTGCGCCGACCTCGATTTCGCCGCCCTGGTCGGCGATGAGCCCTTCAGCAGGCTCATTACCTGAATATGGGTTATGCTTACGCATCCCTTCAGGATTTAGGGGTAGGTCCATGAAACACATTGTGTTTTTGGTGATGCTGGGCTTGGCGCTGCCAGCGCTGGGGCAGGCCGACAAGCCCGCGCCCAAGCCGGAGGCGAAGGCCGAGATGAAGCCGATGTCGAAGCCGGCGGTCGCCCGCAAGGCGTCGTCCAAGCGCCAGGAAGACGCGCGGCACTGCCTGGACCGCCCGACCAACACCGAAATCATCAAGTGCGCGGAAGAGTATCTGTAGGTCTGTAGGTCCGACGCCTCAATCCCACGCCCAGCGGTAGAACACGCCGACGCCGCTGCTGGTGCCGGTCTGGCCGCGCAGCGAGACCCGGTTGGTCAGCGAGTAGTCCAGTTTCACCAGGTACTCGACGGTGGCGCCGAGTCCCTGCTCGAAGCTGACGTAGAGCTTGTCCGACAGCCGCTTGCCGAGCGCGAACACGTTCTGGCTCGACAGGTCGCTCGAGCTGCGCACGGTGATCTCGTCCAGGCCGAGGCGCTGCGCGATGCGCCGCTGCAGCGGCTCCTGGTCGCCGGCGAGCAGCGCGCCGCTCGCCGCCTGCAGGATGGCGAGGTCGGCGCCGCTCGCGGTGCTCGGCGCGCGCCCGAGCACCAGCCACGACAGCTTGTCCGCGTCGGCCACCGGCGGGTTGGAGATCAGCTCGACGCGCGGCGCCTCGATCGTGCCGGTGACGCGCACGCCGGCCTCGACCGCCTGGTGGCGGCGCCAGGCGGTGATGTCGAGCCCCGGCCGCGCCAGCGGGCCGTCGAAGGTCAGCACGCCCGGGTCGACGTCGAGCTCCTGGCCGTAGGCGCGGAAGCGCGCGCGCACCGCGCGCAGGCGGCCCTGCGCCAGCAGCTCGCCGGCGGTGTCGGTCCATACGCGCAGGTTGCCGGCGACGCCGCCGGTATAGCCGAAGCCGCGCAGCGTGAGCTGCTGCCCGAGGTCGAGCTGCAAGTCGAGGTCGATCGGCAGCGGGCCGCGCTTGGCGCGCGCGACCGGCTCGCGGCCGGCGATCACGATGTCGTCGTCGAGCACCGGCAGCCCGCCGCCGAGCGCCTCGAAATGGCCGCTGTCGGCGCGCAGCGCGCCCTTCAGCCCGAACTTCTTGCCGTCGAAGGTCGCCGCGCCGCTGCCCGAGACCACCAGGCGCATGTCGGGGCGGTTGAGCACGCGGAAGCGCTCCGCTTCCCACTGCAGCGCGGTGCCGCCTTCGGCCACGCGCAGCGGCAGCGCGCCGCGCACGCTGAAGCGGCCGTCGCCGCCGGCGATCGCCGCCTCGACGATGCGCAGGCGGTCGCCCTCCAGCTCGGCGCGCAGCCGGCCGCCCGACAGCGCGACGCCCCACGGCGGCGCCTCGATGCCGAGCGCGTCGCCCGACAGCGTGCCGCTGAGCAGCGGCTTGCCGAGCGTGCCGCCGCCCTTGAGGCGGGCGCCGATGCGCCCGGCGATCCGCACCTGCGTGAGCAGCGGCTCGGTCAGCAGGCGCAGCTCCTGCAGGTCGACCTGCGCGGTCCAGTTCGCCGCCGCGTCGGGCGTCAGGCCGGCCGCTTCGCCTTCGGCGCGCAGCGTCGCCAGGCGGGTCGCGATGTCGAGCGCGGCGGCGACGCGGTCGTCGGTGAAGCGCGCGTCGAGCGTGGCGCGCGACAGCTCGAGCGGCACCTGCGGCGGCCCGGCGAGCGTGAGGTCGCCGCCGGCGCGCCGCAGCGCGAGGCGGCCGTTCAGCTTCGGCGTCGCCAGGATCGACCAGTCGCCGTCGAGCGTGAGGTTGCCGGCGACGCGCTTCTCGCCGAGGAAGTTGAGCACCGATTGCGCCGGCAGCGCGGCGAACGCGCCGGTCGAGGAGAGGCGCCCTTCTTCCCAGCGCACCGACTCGAGCGCCAGGCGGCCGCCGACCAGGGTGGCGTTGAAGCGCCCGAGCGCGACCCGCCCGGGGCCGACCTCGAGCGGCGCCGGCGCCTGCAGCACCAGCGCGCGCTCGCCGGCGTTCTCGAACGAGACGATCTCGCCGCGCCAGGCGCCGCGGCTCCAGCCGCCCTTCAGCTTCGCCGACAGGTCGAGGTCGCGGTTGCGCGCCTTCAGGTCGCCCTCGTGGGCGTCGAGGGTTCCTTCCGCCTTGAGCGTCGCGGCGTCGAACGCGATGCCGGGTACCGCCAGCTTCCTCGCTTCCACCACACCGGCGATGCTCGGGCGGGCATAGGTTCCGCGCGCGGTGCCGTGCGCGCGCACCTGGCCGTGCACGGTTTTCTCGATTGAGTTCAATTCAGGAATCTCGAGCGACCACGAGAACCCATCGCGCGGGCCGCCGAACGAGCCCTTCGCGGTCGCCCGGTTGCCGCCGAGCGTGGCCCACGCGTCGGCGTCGGCGATGCGCTCGCCGGCCAGCCGCGCGCGGCCGGAGCTGGCGAAGGGCTGCTCGAGCAGGGTGGAGTCGGCGATGTCCCAGGTAAAGGCGCCCGCGCGCGAGGCGCCGAGCGAGCCGTTGCCCTTCACGCTGCCGTTCAGGTCGCCCTTCGGATAGTCGCCGAAGCGCGAGGGGTCGAAGCGGGCCAGCTTGAGGTCGGCCTCGAACGCCTTGCGGTCGACGCGGATGCGCGCGCGGCCGCTCGCTTCGCCGCCGGCGGCGCGGGCGCGCAGCGCGCGCACCTCGAGCGTGTCGCCGTTGCGCTCGACGTCCGCTGCGAGGCTCATGTCGTCCTGCGACAGGCTGCCCCCCACGCGCTGGCGCTTCGGCTCGAGCGCAATCGCGAGCTGGCCGGCGAGGCGGGTGCTGGCCAGGCTCGACACGAGCCCGCGCAGGTCGACCTCGCGCACCTTCAGCTCAAGATGGGTCTTGTCCTGCGAAACCAGGCCATTTCCCTCCAGAACGCCGGAGCCGTGCAGCGACGCGGCGAGACCCTGCAGCGTGATGGACGAATAGTCGGTCGACCACGCAGCGCGCGCGCGGGCGAGGGGAAGGCGGTCGCGGTCGAGCGGTCCGGCGTGCGGATTCTCGACGCTGATGGTGCCGCGCGCAGCCTTTTCGTCGCCGCGCGCCTCGAGCCGCGCGCGCAGCGCGGTCTCCGGGAAATCGGGATCGATCACGGCGAGGTTGAGCGCCTCCACGTCCGCCTCGAGCGCGCTCGGGCGCGCGCGGGAGTCGAGCGAGGCCTTCAGCTTCGCGCGCGCGCCGGCGGCGCGCAGCGCGGCGGCGATCTCGTGGCCGAGCGCGCTGCCGGTGTAGTCGACCCGCACGTCGTGCGCCTCGTAGCCCTCGAACACCACCGACTTCGCTTGCGCGTCGGAGACTTTGATGCGGATCGGCAGTAGAAAACCCTCATCCTCATCCTTGTGGTCCTCCGGCCGCTTCACGGTCAACGAGTCGATACGGAGGAAATTGATCGAAACGGTGTCGGTAAGCAGGGCGAGGAGGTTGATCTGGAACGAGACCTGGCGCGCGTCGACGATGCCGTCCCACGCCACGCGCTCGGCGCCGATCTCGCGCGCCAGCGCGCCGCGCGGGCCTTCCACCACCAGCTCGGGCGGCGCGAAGCCGAGCGCCCAGCGCAGGCCGCTCTCGGTGCCGAGCAGCCAGCCGGCCGCGGCGACCAGCAGGAGGAGGAGCGCGACGCAGGCGCGCAGGAGCCACTTCATCACGGCTTAGAACACGAAGCCGACCGAAAAGTGCAGGCGCCAGGACTTCACTTCCTCGCCGTAGGCGACGTCGATGCGCACCGGGCCGATCGGCGTGCGGAAGCGGGCGCCGACGCCGCTGCCCAGCACCGGGTCGTAGTGCTCGCCGTCCCACGCGTTGCCGGCGTCGACGAAAGCGGCGAGGCCCCACACGTCGCTCACCCAGTGCGTCACCTCGGCGGTGCCGATCGCCAGGTAGCGGCCGCCGGTCACCGCGTCGCCTACTTTCACGCCCAGGCTCTCGAAGGCGTAGCCGCGCACCGTCTGGTCGCCGCCGGTGCGGAACAGGAAGGTGGAGGGAATGCCCTGGCGCGTCTCCGCCACGACTGCGCCGGCCTCGCCTTTCAGCATCAGGTCGTCGTTGCGGCCGAGCGGGAGGAGGAGGGTCGCGGCGCCGGTGAAGCGGCCGAAGCGGGTGGTCGACAGCCCCTGGGGCGCGCCGCCCGCGGTGACGTGCCCGAAATAGCCGCGGCGCGGCAGGATCAGGTCGTCGGTGCTGCGGAAGCCGCGGCGGAAGCCGAAGAACGTGGCGTGGCGGTGGTCGGGCGCGGTATCCGGCAGGCGCTGCTCCTCGACGGTGTACGAGGCGAGCAGCGAAGAGGGCGAGCCGTGCCCCGGCCAGTTGTGCGACAGGCCGACGGTGAAGGTGGTGGTCTCCTCGTTCTGCACCGTGCTGTGCTTGGCGCCGGCGGTGCTGCCGAGCCAGGTGCCGCCGCTGCGCGGCGGCCCGTCGAGGTCGACGCGCGCCTCCTGCGTCTCCTCGTCGATGCGGAACTGGTTGCGCCAGCGCAGGTGGTTGTCGAACACGTCGACGTTGCGGTGGTTGAGCTCGACGCGCAGCCCCGCGTCGGTATTGAACGAGATGCCGGTCTCGATCTGCTGCGTGCTGCCCTCGATCACCGTGACGCGCAGCGGCGCGGCGTCGGCCTGCGCCGGATCGGGCGCGACGTCGGCGCGCGCGCTGGCGAAGTAGCCGCTCTGCATCAGGCGCTGCACGTAGAGCGCCAGCTTCTCGCGGTCGAAGGTCTCCCCCGGCGTGGTCGGGTCGAGGTTCTCGATCAGGCGGGCGGGGTAGCGCTTGTTGCCGCGCACCTCGACCGCGCCGATGCGGAACGGCGGGCCGCTGTCGAGCGTCACCGACAGCCGCGCGGTGCGCGCCTCGGGGTCGATGTCCGCACGGCTCGCCGCGATCTGCGCCGCGGCGTAGCGCCACGACGAGAGCTTGCGCGCCGCGTCGCGCTTCGCCTCGTCCCAGGCCGGCTGGGTGAACGGCATGCCGGGACGCAGCAGCCACTCGTGCCGCACGCGGGCGATCAGCGCCGCCGCCTCGGGATCGCTCGCCGCGGGGCCGCTGAAGGACACCTCGATCGCGACCACATGCGTGCGCTCGCCCGGCTCGACCTGCAGCAGGATGCGCCACGGCGTGCTGTCGCGGTCGAGCTGGTAGCTGACGCGCGCGGAGAAGTAGCCGTACGCGGCGCTCGCGGCGGTGGCCTCGCGCACCGCCTCGTCGGCCAGCCTGCGCAGCAGCTCCGGCGTCATCTGCAGGTCGGTGTTCCAGCGGCCGATCTGCAGCCCCTGGCGCAGCGCGTCGCGCAGCTCTTCGGGGGCCTCGATCTCCAGCTGGTATTTGACCTCGCTCTCTTGCGCCCAGGCAGGGGCGGCGAGCAGGGCGGCGCTGCAGACGAGCGCCGCGAACGTGTTCTTCATCGCGGTATATATTGTCCACGCATATGTTGAAATTCACTGCCGCGGCCCTGCTTGCGTCTTATGGACTACTTGCCGTCGCGGCCGATCTTCCCGAGGGCTGGGAAGCGCTCAAGATCAACGACAAGAAGAAGCCCACCGCCTACCGCTGGATGGTGGAGGGCGGGGCGAAGGTGCTGCACGCGCGCGCCGAGGCCTCCGCCTCGGGCCTGCAGCGCAGGGCCGCCTTCAGCCTCGCCGATCGCCCGATCATCAGCTGGAGCTGGAAGGTGAGCCGGCTGGTGGCCGGCGCCGACAACAGCAGGACCGGCCGCGAGGACGCGCCGGCGCGCATCGTGCTGGCGTTCGACGGCGACGTCAGCAAGCTGCCGCGGGTCGACCAGGCGGTGATGTACGTCTCGCGCAGGATGTCGGGCCAGGACCTGCCTTACGCGACGCTGATGTACATCTGGTCGAACAAGGTCGCGGTCGGCAGCGTGATCGAGAACCCCAACAGCCGCCGCATCCAGATGGTGGTCGCCTCGAGCGGCCCGGCGGGCGTCGGCGCCTGGCAAACGCTGTCGCGCGACGTGGTCGCCGACTACCGCCGCGCCTTCAAGGAGGAGCCCGGCAGGCTGCTCGCCTACGGCGTCATGTCCGACACCGACAACACCGGCGAGACGGTCGAGGCCTGGTACGGCGAGATCAGCTTCCACCCCGCCAAGCCGAAGTAGGACCAAAGGCCAATTCCCGCTTCAGCCCGGGGCGCGCAGACTCTCCCAAGGGGAAGGGAGGCCGTCATGCGCAAGCTGCTCTTTTTGATTTTCCTCTTTGCCGTTCCAGCCGGTGTACAGGCACAAGGCGCCGAGCTGGTGCAGCTGCTGAGCAGGACGCTGGGCGTCACGCCGGAGCAGGCGAGCGCCGGAGCGGGCGCGCTGTTCGAGCTGGCGAAGAAGACGCTCAAGCCGGAGGACTTCGCGAAGATCGCGAAGGTGGTGCCGGGCATGGACGGCATGCTGAAGTCCGCGCCGAGCGCCGGCGGCGGCCTCGCCTCGTCGCTCGGCTCCATGGTGGGCGGGTCGGTCGGCGGGATGGGCGTGGTGACGGACCAGTTCAAGGCGCTCGGGCTGTCGCCCGAGATGGTCGGCAAGTTCATGCCGGTGATCGGCAAGTACGTCGAGTCCAAGGGCGGCGCGGCGGTGGCGTCGCTGCTGGCGGGCGCGTGGAAGTAGCCGCCGCGTGAAGACCAGGATCGCCATCGCCTGCCAGGGCGGCGGCAGCCAGACGGCGTTCACCGCCGGGGTGCTGAAGGGGCTGTTCGAGGAAGGCGTGCACCGCGAGTTCGACATCGTCAGCCTGTCCGGCACCTCGGGCGGCTCGATCTGCGCCGCGCTGGCCTGGTACGCGCTCGCCAAGGGCGACCGCGAGCCCTGGCACCGCCTGATCGACTTCTGGCTCGAGAACACCGCGCAGTCGCCGCAGGAGCAGGCGTTCAACCAGATGATGATCGAGTCGCTGCGCAACGTGAGCCGCGGGCACGCGCCGCAGTTCGCCTTCAGCCCGGCCTCGCCGGTGGCGGCGGCCATGATGAGCGTCGCCGCGGCCAGCTTCCGCCCGCGCTTCTTCGACCTGCGCGCGCTGCTCGAGGCGCACATCGACTTCGCCGAGCTCGGGCGCTGGGGGCCGCGCGCGGAGGGGCCGGCGCTGCTGATCGGCGCGGCCGACGTGATGAGCGGCCAGCTGGTCAAGTTCAGCTCGCGCACCTCGGCGGTGCGGGTCGAGCAGATCCTCGCCTCGTGCGCGGTGCCGAGCATCTTCCCGGCGGTGCCGTTCGACGGCAGCGCATACTGGGACGGCCTGTTCTCCGACAACCCTCCGGTGAAGGAGCTGATCCGCCCGATCTACGTCGGGCTGCAGAGCATTCCGAACGAGATCTGGGTGATCAAGATCAATCCCACCACCTGCGACAGCGTGCCGGTGGAGCCCGAGGCGATCGGCGACCGCCGCAACCAGCTGGTCGGCAACGTGTCGCTGTTCCAGTCGCTGGAATCGCTCGCCTTCGTCAACGAGCTGCTGCGCATGCAGGCGTTCAAGCCGGAGTTCCTGCGCCAGTTCGACGTGCACCAGCCGGTGCGCATCCCGCGCGCCCATCCCGCCGTGGAGGATCGCGACTACTACATCCCCTTTATCGAGATATCGCGCGAGCTGCAGTCGACGCTCGACTACGAGAGCAAGCTCGACCGCAGCCCGCAGAACATCCTCGCGCTGATCGCGGATGGCGAGAAGCAGGCGCGCGTGTTCTTGAACGAGCGGTAGACCGCGGCGATGCACCGCGTCCTTCGCTTCGTCATCCTGTCCGCCGCGATGCTCCCCGCGGCGGCGTCCGGGCGCAACGTGCTGGTCCTGGCGAGCCGCGACAGCCTGCAGCCGGCCTACGAGCAGTTCATGAGCGGATTCCGCCCGGCGCTGAACGCGCAAGGCGGCGTGGAGCTGTTCACCGAGTTTCTCGACAGTCCCCGCTTTCCCGAGCCCGAGCACCGGCAGCGCACGCTGCGGCTGCTGCGCGAGAAGTACCAGGCGAAGCAGATCGACCTGGTGGTCACCACCAGCCCGCCTGCGTTCAACTATCTGCTGGAGCACCGCCGCGAGCTGTTTCCGTCGGCGCCGCACGTGTATGCCCTAGTGTCCGAGCTCGAGCTGCCCTCGCGGCCGCTTGCCGGCGACGTGATCGGCGTGCTCGACCGGTTCGACGCGGTGAAGACAGTGGAGCTGGCGCGGGCGCTGCAGCCCAGCGCGCAGCGCGTCGCGGTCGTTTCTGGCGTCGACGCGTTCGACCGCATGTGGGAGGAGATCGCGCGCCGCGACCTGCAGCCGAGGTTCGGCGGGATGGAGTTCACCTACCTGTCCGGCTTGCCGCTGCCGCGCCTGCTCGAGGAGGTGGCGGCGCTGCCCGCCGACACGATCGTGCTCTACCTCTCGGTCCTGAGGGACGGCGACGGACAGGTGCTGCGCGCGCCCGACGTCCTGCAGAAGCTGTCGGCCGCTTCGAGCGCGCCGACCTACGGCCTGTTCCCGAGCTAT
>DASUZH010000581.1:0-2369 GCA_036376975.1 Burkholderiales bacterium
CATCATCGACCTTCAGCTGCGCCGCCTGACCGGCCTCGAGCAGGACAAGATCCGCGACGAGTACCGCGAGGTGATCGAGGTGATCCGCGACCTGCTCGACATCCTGGCCAAGCCGGCGCGGGTGACGCAGATCATCGGCGCGGAGCTGAAGGGCCTGAAGGAGGCGTTCGGCGACAAGCGGCGCAGCGAGATCGTCACCATGGCGGAGGACATCTCGATCGAGGACCTGATCGCGCCGCAGGACATGGTGGTGACCTTCTCGCACGGCGGCTACGTCAAGTCGCAGCCGCTGACCGAGTACAAGGCGCAGCGCCGCGGCGGGCGGGGCAAGACCGCCACCGCGATGAAGGAGGACGATTTCATCGAGCGGCTGTTCGTCGCGCACTCGCACGACTACCTGCTGTGCTTCTCCAACCGCGGCCAGCTGTACTGGCTCAAGGTGTACGAGGTGCCCGCCGGCAGCCGCACCGCGCGCGGCAAGCCGATCGTCAACATGTTCCCGCTCGCCGAGGGCGAGAAGATCACCGCGGTGGTGCCGGTGAAGGAGTTCGACGAGAACCACTACGTGTTCATGGCGACCGCGCAGGGCACGGTGAAGAAGACCTCGCTCGCCGAGTTCTCGCGCCCGCGGCCGAGCGGCATCATCGCCGTCGGCCTGGACGAGGGCGACTACCTGGTCGGCGCCGCGCTCACCGACGGCAAGTACGACGTCATGCTGCTCTCCTCGGACGGCAAGGCGGTGCGCTTCGTCGAGGGCGACGTGCGGCCGATGGGCCGCCAGGCCACCGGCGTGCGCGGCATGCGGCTTGCTGAGGGCCAGCGCGTGATCTGCATGCTCGCCGCCCACGACGAATCCAAGTCGGTGCTGACCGCCACCGAGCACGGCTTCGGCAAGCGCACGCCGATCGCCGAGTACCCGCGCCACGGCCGCGGCGGCCAGGGCGTGATCGCGATCCAGACCTCCGAGCGCAACGGCTCGCTGGTCGGCGCGGTGCTGGTCGACGACAACGACGAAGTGATGCTGATCTCGACCGGCGGGGTGCTGATCCGCACCTCGGTGGCGCAGATCCGCGAGCAGGGCCGTTCCACCCAGGGCGTGACGCTGATCTCGCTCGACCAGGGCGAGAAGCTGGCGGGCCTCGAGCGCATCGAGGAGCGCGACCTCGGCAACGGCAACGGCAACGGAGGCAACGGCGGGCACGGCGAGAACGGCGATACGCCGCACGACGAGCCGCCTTCTTCGGGCGAGCCTCCCCCCACCGTCCACTAGTAGATGTCCAGGATATTCAATTTCAGCGCGGGGCCGGCGATGCTCCCCGCCGAGGTCCTATCCCGCGCCGGCGACGAGATGACCGACTGGCGCGGCAGCGGCATGGGCGTGATGGAGATGAGCCACCGCGGCAAGGAGTTCATCTCGATCTACGAGGAAGCCGAGCGCGACCTGCGCGAGCTGCTCGCGGCGCCGGCGAACTACAAGATCCTCTTCCTGCAGGGCGGCGCCACGCTGCAGTTCGCGCAGATCCCGATGAACCTGCTGCGCGGCAAGGGCAAGGCCGACTACGTCAACACCGGCGAATGGTCGAAGAAGGCGATCAAGGAGGCGAAGGCCTACTGCGACGTGCATGTCGCCGCGTCCTCGGAGGACAAGAACTTCTCCTACGCGCCGAAGCAGTGGAACGTGCGGCCCGATACCGCCTACGTCCACTATTGCTCCAACGAAACCATCGGCGGCGTCGAATATCACCAGATTCCGAAAGTCGACGTACCCCTGGTGGCCGATGCGTCGTCGCATTTCCTGTCGCGTCCGCTGGACGTCTCGAAGTTCGGCCTGATCTACGCCGGGGCGCAGAAGAACGCCGGCCCGGCCGGCCTGACCTTCGTCATCGTGCGCGACGACCTGATCGGCCAGGTGGCGAAAGGCACGCCCAGCGTGATGGACTACAAGGCGCAGGCCGAAGCCGATTCGATGCTGAACACCTGCGCCACCTACTCGATCTACGTCGCCGGGCTGGTGTTCAAGTGGCTGAAGCAGCTGGGCGGCCTGCCCGAGATTGAAAAGCGCAACATTGCCAAGGCAAAGTTGCTCTACGACTACCTCGACTCGAGCAAGTTCTTCAGGTCGGTAGTCGCCAAGGAAGACCGCTCTCGCATGAACGTGCCGTTCAAGCTCGCCAACGAGGCCCTCGACGGCGAGTTCCTGAAGGGCGCGGAGGCGCGCGGCATGGTGCAGCTCAAGGGCCACCGCTCGGTGGGCGGCATGCGCGCTTCCATCTACAACGCGATGCCCGAGGCCGGTGTGCAGGCGCTGGCGGAGTTCATGCGCGACTTCCAGGCAAGGCACGGGTAAATGACCGCTCCACGCAACAAGA
>DASUZH010000582.1:0-2330 GCA_036376975.1 Burkholderiales bacterium
GGCCCTGGGCTGCGGCGCGCACCTGGCGGCGCTCAGGCGCACCGCCTCGGGGCGCTTTCGCATCGAGGACGCGAGCGGCGTGGACGCGCTGGAGGCCATGACGCCGGCGGAGCGTGCCGGGCGCCTGTTACCGATCTCGGCGCTGCTGGCCGACCTGCCTCGCGCCGAGCTCGACGAGGCGGATGCCGCGCGCCTGCGCAAGGGCCAGGCGCTGCCGATCGCCGGGCTTGCGGAGGGCTTGTGCGGCGTCTACGGCCCGGGCGGCGCGGTGATCGGCCTCGGCCGCAGCGACGGCGCCAGCCTGCGCCCCTTCAGGCTCACCCAAGCGACTGAAAAACATCGATAAACCTTGTCGCTCTGGAGTCCTTCGGTTAGAATGCCGGCCCTCAAGATAAGCGACGACATAGGAAGATAGCGAATGGCTTTGCAGGTTGCGCAGAAGGCGCAGGTAGTGAAGCAGTACCAGCGCTCGGGAGCCGACACCGGCTCGCCTGAGGTGCAGATAGCGCTCCTTACCGAGCGCATCAACGGCCTCACCGAGCATTTCAAGACGCACGTCAAGGACTTCCACTCGCGGCGCGGGCTCCTCAAGCTGGTGAGCCAGCGGCGCAAGCTGCTCGATTATCTGCGCGAGAAGGATGCGGACAAGTACCGCGGCCTGATCGAGCGGCTCAACCTCCGCAAGTAGGCCTCCATTTGTCGCAGACGAAGCGCTCATCGCCCTGGTGAGCGCTTTTTGTTTGCAGCACCCCCGTTAAGGACTTTGCCTTGAACCCGATCAAGAAGACATTCACCTACGGCAGCCACCAGGTCACCCTCGAAACCGGCGAGATCGCCCGCCAGGCGCACGGCGCAGTGCTCGTCACCATGGACGACACCGTCGTCCTCGCCGCGGTCACCGCCTCCAAGACTGCGAAGCCCGGCCAGGACTTCTTTCCGCTGACCGTCGACTACGCCGAGAAGACCTACGCCGCGGGCAAGATCCCCGGCGGCTTCTTCAAGCGCGAGGGCCGGCCGACCGAGAAGGAGACGCTGACCTCGCGCCTCATCGACCGGCCGATCCGGCCGCTGTTCCCGGACGGCTTCTACAACGAAGTGCAGGTGGTGGCGCAGGTCCTCTCGCTCAACCCCGAGGTCGACTCCGACATCCCGGCGATGATCGGCGTGTCGGCCGCGCTGACGCTGTCGGGCGTGCCCTTCAACGGCCCGATCGGCGCCTGCCGCGTCGGCTACCTGAACGGCGAGTACGTCCTCAACCCGACCGCCAGCCAGCTGAAGGAGTCGAAGCTGAACCTGGTGGTCGCCGGCACCGAGGCGGGCGTGATGATGGTCGAGTCCGAGGCCCTCGAGCTGTCCGAGGACATCATGCTGGGCGGCGTGACTTTCGGCCACGAGCAAATGCAGGCCGCGATCCAGGCCATCAACGAGCTGGCCGAGGTGGCCGCCAAGCCGGCGTGGGACTGGCAGCCGCCGGCGAAGAACGAAGCGCTCATCGCGCAGGTGGCGCAGCTGGCCGAAGCCGATCTGCGCGACGCCTTCCGCATGAAGCAGAAGCAGGCGCGCAATACGCGCCTGAACGAGATCCGCGCGGCGGCGCTCGAGAAGCTGGCCGCGGCCGACCCCGAGCTCAACCAGAACGAGGTGAAGGACATCTTCTTCAACCTCGAGTCGAAGATCGTGCGCAGCCAGATCCTCGACGGCGAGCCGCGCATCGACGGCCGCGACACGCGCACCGTGCGCCCGATCAACGTGCGCGTCGGCGTGCTGCCGCGCACGCACGGCTCGGCGCTGTTCACGCGCGGCGAGACGCAGGCGCTGGTCACCGTCACCCTCGGCACCGGACGCGACGAGCAGATCATCGACGCGCTGGCGGGCGAGTACCGCGAGCGCTTCATGTTCCACTACAACATGCCTCCGTACGCCACCGGCGAGACCGGCCGCTACGGCTTCACCAAGCGGCGCGAGATCGGCCACGGCCGCCTCGCCAAGCGCGCGCTGGTCGGCCTGCTGCCCAAGGCCGAGGACTTCGGCTATTCGCTGCGCGTGGTGTCGGAGATCACCGAGTCGAACGGCTCCTCGTCGATGGCCTCGGTGTGCGGCGGCAGCCTCGCGCTGATGGACGCCGGCGTGCCGATCAAGGCGCACGTCGCCGGCATCGCGATGGGCCTGATCAAGGAAGGCAACCGCTTCGCCGTGCTGTCCGACATCCTCGGCGACGAGGACCACCTCGGCGACATGGACTTCAAGGTGGCCGGCACCGAGGCCGGCGTCACCGCGCTGCAGATGGACCTGAAGATCGAGTCGATCGGCAAGGGCATCATGAAGATCGC
>DASUZH010000583.1:0-4577 GCA_036376975.1 Burkholderiales bacterium
TTGCCCAGGTTCCCGCTGTGGGTCGGATAGTCCTTGTCGCCGGGCGTGCAGCAGTCGTTGAGGTCCGCGGCGCGGTCGTGCTTGCCGTGGTGGCCGCGGTCGCGATCATCGTCGTTGTCGTGCGCAAGTACGGCGGGCGGCAGGGCGATCAGCCCGGCGGCGATCACCGCCGACAGCATGAGGGTAGGTTTCATTCGACTTGTCTCCCGCGTTGTTGGCGGAGTTCTGTGCCATAGAACCCCATTCCAAAAACTGTAGGAGCCCGTGCCCGCGCGGTCAACGGCGGGAGCGACTACCAAAGCAAGTGGCGGGCGGTTCTTTGGTTACGCGCCGCCCGCGTGCACCAGGCTGATGGTGTACGTGGACGGCGTCGAGACCGGCACGCGCTTGCCGCTCGTGTCGGTGGCATTCGCCTGCACGTTGATGTCGGTGGGCGCCGGCGAGTCGGCCACCACCTTGAAGCGCAGTTGCGCTCCCCCTGCGCCGGCCAGCTCGACGGTTTCGCGGCCCCGGCGCTGCTTTGCGCCAAACAGCCTGAGCACCTCGACGTCGTAGCCGACTTCGACGGTAGCCTTCGCCGGGCTGGGGCCGGGCAGCGAGAACGTGACCACGAATTCCTGACCGAGCACGACTTCCGCCGGCATCTCGACCTGCAACGCCAGCGGCCGGCTGGCGGCGGTCTCCTCGGCGAGCTCGGCAGGCACCTCGGCGCCCGGCTGATACATCAGCACTTGCCGGATGCCGAGCGGCAGGTAGCGCAGCACGGCGTGATCCCGCGCTACGGCCTCGACGGAGTAGGTTCCTTCCAGCGTGTCGCCCGGGCCGGCTCTGAAGCTGCGCTCCTCGCGCTTCAGGAGTACGAAGCGCTTCCCCTGCACCTCGCCGAATCCGTCGTACTGGTAAGGCAGCGGCGGGGCTTTCGGCGCCGACGCGACGACGGCGATCGGCGGCTGCCGCCTCGGCGCCTCGGGAGGCAGGTTGAAAGGATCGCGAAATGCGGCGGGCAGGGCACGCTGCGGCAGCCGAAGTTCGTGCAAGCCGCCAGGATGGGAAGCCGCAGCCTGAGGAAGCGGCCGCGCCGCGTCCCCAGGCCCGCCGCTGCGAGGGATTTCGCTCAGCCACGCGAGCGCTCCCACGGCGGCGGCGATCCCCAGGGACCAGCGCAGCCTGCTCATGCCGCCTCAGCGGCGGTGGTCGTGCTCGTGATGATGCTGCCTATGGTCGTGCGTGCAGAACTCCGTGTTGCCCATCGCCGACAGGATGCCTTGAACGACCAGCTTCTTGAACTCGGCACCGCCGGGGAAGCCGGCGCCTTGCGCAAACTGCGGATCGTGCCCCAGCGTCGTGACCCACACCCGGCCACCGTCGTAGTACTGGCACCAGGCCACGGGATGGAACTTGCCGTGACCGGGATGATCGTTGCTCAACGACAGCTGCGACGCGTCCACGGTGAGAAGGAATTTCACCTTGGTCGGGAACGGCCGCAGGTTGTACCACTCATCCCGGAACGGCCACTCCGCCGGCAAGCCGACGGTCGAGGGGTCGTTTGCCACCACCCGCACCGTGCCGTCCTGATTCGCGCCGTGGTTGTAGTAGTTGGCGTTGCCGAGCAACCCTTCGTAGTAGGGCCAGTTGTACTCGGTGCCGAACGCATTGTGGATGCCCACGAATCCGCCGCCCGAGCGCATGAACTGGCGCAACGCGGTCTTGCCTGCATCGAGGTGCGCGTTGGTGGTGGTATTCACCGCGGACGTCGGGCTGACCGCCGTGCCGTGCTTCCAGAGCGTGTCGCGAGTCGGGCTGAGGAAGATCACCGCCTTGTAGCTCGAGCCCGGCCCCAGCTGGCCGGCGAGCGTGTTGACGTCCTCGGTCCAGTTCGCCTGCACGCCTACTTCGGCCATCCAGTTGACGATCGCCTGCTGCGCGACGTTGTTCGGACCCAGCACGGGGTTGAGCCCGGGAGCAAGCGCGGTACCGAGGTTGGCGTGGCGCGGTCCGGCGTTGCGCGAATAGATCAACACCCTGTTCTGGCGATCGTGTACCCAGTTGTGGTAGCACTTGGGATTCGTGCCGCGGCACACGCCGTAGTCGGGGTCGCCGGCGATGTCCGGGTCGTTCATGTCCGGCGTCAGGCCGCTGCTGGTGTCCAGCCTGCCGCGATCGTTGTCGCGGTCGGCCCACGCAGTGCCGAAGAAGCTTCCCGATAGGGCCAAGGCGAACGCCATGGCTGCGCCTGCGCGCACCGTCTTTCTTTCCCTGGTCATGATTTCTCCTGTGTAGTTCTTGGCCGACGTTCGGCGTTTTTCTTATAGAGCGCCTTCACCAAAACGTCAGCCGCCCGCTGCTTTGGGCTACGGCAATTCAGAACATTGTTCTACTAGGAGGAATTGCGCGCGGTTCACCGCGCCGCAGCATGCCGCCGGCGCGAGATCCTGGCGACGTAGCCGGGGGGAGGGGCGGCGGACTCGACGGCGCGCGGCGCCCGCGCCACCTTCGACCACGCCGCGAGGCCCGGCGCGTCCGGATTGCCGCCGAGGGTGCGGGTCAGCTCGCGGGCATGCTTGAACAGCACCGGCAGGATGCGCTTCACCCCGAGCGCTTCGATGCGGTAGCGCGGCCCGGAGACGCTGAGGGCGCCGATGAACTTCTGCTCGAGCCCGAACACCGGGCAGGCCACCGCCGCGGTCTCCGGATCGCGCTCGCCGAACGAGGCCGAGTACAGGTTCTTGCGGATCTCGTCGTAGCGCTCGCCCGACAGGCCGCTGTAGGCGAGGATCACGTGCCCCGAGGCGCCGACCGTGAGCGGCAGGCGGTGGCCCTCGTGGATCGTATCGCGCACGGCGCGCGACGCCTCGACCCGGTGCAGGCACAGCCGCATCGACTCGTCGCGCACGTAGAACGACGCCCCCTCGTGCAGCTCCTCGACGATCTGCCGCAGCACCTGCGGCACCAGCTCGGCGGTGCGGAAATGCTTCTGATAGAGCGCGCCGAGCGCGAGGACCTTGGCGCCGAGGCGGTAGGAGCCGTCTTCGCTGCGCAGCAGATAGCCGAATTTCTCCAGCGACCTCGCCAGCCGGATCACGGTGCTCTTGTACAGGCCGGTGCGCTTCGAGATTTCGGCCAGGCTGAGGCGCGGATCCTGGTCGGTAAAGGCGTCGACGATCGCCAACGCGCGTTCCACCGCCGCCACTCCGCCTTTGCTAGCCATCCTGTCAGTGTAGCAGGACCCCGACTTTCGCAAATAGAATCATGTTATGCTGGATAGCACGCGGCTTTTTTGCAGCTTTTTCGCCTGATGCCCGCTACTCAAGAACAACTCCCGCAGTACCAGCACTACGTCGACGGCGCCGTCCTGGCGCCCGTTTCGGGCCAGTACCTTCCGACCGAGAACCCCTTCACCGGCCTGCCGTGGGCGCAGATCGCGCGCGGCGGGCGGGAAGACGTGCTGGTCGCGGTCGACGCCGCGAGCCGCGCCTTCGAGAGCGGACCCTGGCCGCGCCTGTCCGCCAGCGAGCGCGGGCGCCTGCTGTGGAAGCTGGGCGACCTGGTGCAGCGGAACGCGGCGACCCTGGCCGAGATCGAGCAGCGCGACAACGGCAAGCTGGCGACCGAGGTGGTGGCGCAGGTGCGCTATGTGGGCGAGTACTTCCAGTACTACGCCGGTCTCGCCGACAAGGTGCAGAGCGCCGTCATCCCGACCGACAAGAAGGGGGTCTTCTGCTACACGCGGTACGAGCCGAAGGGCGTGGTCGCCATCATCACTCCCTGGAACTCGCCGCTGACGCTGACCAGCTGGAAGCTCGCGCCGGCGCTAGCCGCCGGCTGCACTACGGTGATCAAGCCGTCCGAATTCACCTCCGCCTCGATCCTCGAGTTCGCCGCGCTGTTCGCCGAGGCGGGATTCCCCAAGGGCGTGGTCAACGTCGTCACCGGGCTGGGCCCGGAGGTGGGCGAGGCGCTGGTCACCCACCCCAAGGTCGCGCACATCGGCTTCACCGGCGGCGAGGCGGCCGGCCGCAAGGTGTACGAGCTGGCTGCGCGCGGGCTGAAGACAGTCACGCTGGAGCTTGGCGGCAAGTCGCCGAACATCGTGTTCGACGACGCCGACCTCGAGCAGGCGGTCAAGGGCGTGGTGTCGGGCATCTTCGCCGCCTCCGGCCAGAGCTGCCAGGCCGGCTCGCGGCTGCTGGTGCAGCGGAGCATCCAGGACCGCTTCGTCGGCATGCTGGTCGACTTCGTGCGCAAGGCGAAGCTCGGCGACCCGACGCAGCCCGACACCCAGGTCGGGCCGATCGCCACGCGGCCGCAGTTCGAGAAGGTGCTGAGCTATATCGAGCTGGCGCGGCGCGAAGGCGCCACCGCCGCGCTCGGCGGGCGCGCGCGGCCCGACCTCGGCGCGGGCATGTTCGTCGAGCCGACCATCCTCACCGGCGTGCGCAACGACATGCGCATCGCGCAGGAGGAGGTCTTTGGCCCCGTCCTCTCGGTCATCAAGTTCAAGGACGAGGCCGATGCGCTGCGCATCGCCAATGACGTGCGCTTCGGCTTGGCCGCGGGCGTGTGGACGCGGGACATCG
>DASUZH010000584.1:0-3570 GCA_036376975.1 Burkholderiales bacterium
GCGCTTCGCGCTGCGCGAGGTCGACCTCGGCGGCAAGCCGTGGATCGTGACGCCGATCCGCACGCCGGCCACGCCGACTCTGTACCCGATCCGGGCCGGCGCGCTCTACTACAACCTCGGCTGCTACTGCCAGGTGAAGAAGCCGGCCGGGCGCGATGCCTGGCACTACACGCGCATCATGGACCGCAAGTGCTTCGACCTCGGCGGCATCAAGATGCTGTACTCGTCGACTTTCCTGCCGAAGCCCGAGTTCGACCGCCTGTACAACGGCGCGGAGTACGACCGGCTGAAGAAGCGCTATGACCCGCGCGGCCGGCAGCGAACGCTGTTCGAGAAATGCGTGATTACCCCCGCGTAGGCGGGGGTTAGGCGACGCGGCCGTCGCGCTTGTCCCGGTCGCGGTAGGGCGCTTCGTAGAGGAAGTCGCGTCCCATCGGGTAGCCGCTGTTCGAGACGTTGCCCTTGCTGAACACGATCTGGAACAGGTGCGTGACGCCCGCCGGCGCGCGGAACATCTCTGCGCAGCCGTAGAGGTAGACGCGCCAGATGCGGCGGAAGCGCTCGTCGAAGCGCTGCGGGTCGAGGGCGCGGATGCGCTCCCAGTTGCGGTCGAAGCGCTCGGCCCAGACGTCGAGCGTGAGCGCGTAGTGCCGGCGCAGGTTCTCGATGTCGAGCACCTCCAGCCCGGCCTTCTCCATCTCGATGATCACGTCGGCCAGGCTCGGGATCCAGCCGCCGGGGAACACGTACTTGCGGATGAACAGGCTGGTGTCGTAGTGGCCGACGTGGCCGATGAAGTGCAGCAGGCCGAGGCCGCCCTGCTTCAGGTAGCTGGCGTGCGCGCGGATCACCTCGCCGAGCTGGCCGCGCCCGGCGTGCTCGAGGCAGCCGATCGAG
Organism: Burkholderiales bacterium; assembly: GCA_036376975.1. Classification (GTDB taxonomy): domain Bacteria; phylum Pseudomonadota; class Gammaproteobacteria; order Burkholderiales; family SG8-39; genus SCGC-AG-212-J23. The sequence continues at coordinate 898 of DASUZH010000584.1, forward strand.
GCCACCTTGTCGAACTCGCGCCCGGCGTCGCGGAAGTCGCCGTGCATCTGCAGCGAGGCGCCGAGGCGGCGCTTCTCGATCTCGCGCCGCGCGTGCTCGGCCTGCGAGCCGGTGGTGTTGATCGCGGTCACCTTGACGCCGTAGTGCTCGTGGGCGTGCAGCATGAAGCCGCCGAAGCCGCTGCCGACGTCGACCACCTCCTCGCCCGCCTTGAGGAGCAGCTTGCGCGCCACGTGGTCGCACTTCGCGCGCTGCGCCTCCTCCAGCGTGCGCACGCCGTCCTTCCAGTAGGCGCAGGTATAGAGCATCAGCGGGTCGTCGAGCCACAGCTTGTAGAACTCCGGGCTCAGCGCGTAGTGGAAGTTGGCGTTGTCGCGCGCCTGGCCGCGGGCGGCGTTCGAATGGGTCAGCTCGTGCCAGCGGTTGCGCACCCAGTTCAGCGGGTTGGGCCCCCAGTCGGCCTTGCTTTCGATGCCGGCGGCGAGCGCCTTGGCCAGGCTGCCCTCGACGTCGAGCTCGCCGGCGAAGTAGGCCTCGAGCAGGCCGATGTGGCCGAAGGCGGCGATGCGCCAGTAGGCGCGCGGGCTGTGGAAGACGAAGGTGAAAACGGGCGCGGCGTCGCGGTTGCGGTACTCGCCGCCGCCTGCGAACCGTACGGCGAACGGCACCGTCGAGCCGTCGCCGATCTTGCGCAGTACCTTTTCGACTAAGGAGCGCACGGCCCGGGATTCTACCTTCCCTGCGCCGGACGGCCCAGCGTGCCGGGACGGGTCCTTGCTTCGTTTCGCGGCAGGAAGCTAGGAGAGCAGGTCATGAGGATTTGCGTTTACGGGCAGCCCCGCCGCGCCGGCGAGCAGGTGCCGCAGGTGTTCTACCTGGGCCCCCGCCGGCTGGCAGTGGTGGCGATACTCGGCTACTGGGCCGACCCCGCCGGACGGCGCTGCTACAAGGTCAGCGTCGGCGACGGCCGCCATTTCGTGCTGAGCCACGACGCGGCTACGAACCGGTGGGAGCTGGCCGCGGTGTACCGCGCAGGACGGAACGAGAGCCTCGCCCCGGCCCGCGCGCGCACGCCCGCCTAACGGCCGGAGGCGGACCCGGTCGTCCCGGCGCCCGAGCCGGTCGCTCCGGTGGCCGAGGTCTCGCGGCTGCCGAACACTTCGATCTCCACCCGCCGGTCGGGCTGCAGGCAGCTGACCAGCTTGCGGTTGTTGGCCCGCTCGGGACCCATCTTGCGGCAGTCGGTGACCGGCTGGCTCTCGCCCTTGCCTTCGGCCTTGACCAGCTGCTCGCCGAGGCCCTTGCCGACCAGGTACGTCTTCACCGCCCTGGCGCGCTCCTCGGACAGCTTCTGGTTGTAGTTCTCGCTCGCGATGCGGTCGGCGTGGCCGGTCGCCACGATCTCGTCGATGTTCGCGTCGCTGATCCGTCCCGCCAGCTCGTCGAGCTTCTGCTGGCCCTCCGGCCGCAGGCTCGCCTGGTTGAACTCGAACAGCACGTCGCTCGACAGCGTCACTTTCTCGATCACCGGGCGCGGCGCCTCGGCGACGATCGGCGTCGGCGCAGGGGCCGCTTGCGGCACCGGCTCCTGCCGCGCCATCGGGACCGGTGCCGACGAAGCGCGCGCGGTGGCGTCGCAGGGCTCGGCGGCAAGCGAGGGGTTCCAGTAGCCGGTGCGTACGCACTGGCCGAATGCGCCGGTGGCGGTCTGCCTGGACGAATTGGTGACATACCCGCCGCTCGCCGCGGCGGGATCCGAAGGGTTCTGCGCGCCGGCGGCGCCGCTGATGGCGGCAAGCGCTGCCGCGACTGCGATCCGGGAAATCATTCTGTGTCTCCTTTTCGGGAAGCCGTTGCAAGAAATTCCATGACGCAAGCAGCAAGTTATGTGCCCCGGATGGCGCATATCGCTTTGTCGCTCTTCGTCCTACGCTCGCGGAATGAGAAAACTGATTGCCCTGTTTGCCCTGCTCGCGCTGGTCGCGTGCCAGGAAGGTCCGGCCGAAAGAGCCGGCCGCAAGATCGACAACGCCGCCGACAAGGCGGGCCGCGCCATCGAGAACGCCGGCGACAAAGTGCGCGACGCGGTTAAATAGCCCTCCTCAATCGGGGGGATAACCAATTTCGATTTGATCTATTGGGGCGGTCGGCCTAGGCTTGGGCTTCCTTAGGAGGAAGCCCCATGAAAGCGCTCAAAGGCAGCAAGACCCACGACAACCTCAAGGCCGCGTTCGCCGGCGAATCGCAGGCCAACCGCCGCTACCTGTATTTCGCAGCGAAGGCCGACGTCGAGGGCCAGAACGACGTCGCCGCGCTGTTCCGCTCCACCGCCGAAGGCGAGACCGGGCACGCGCACGGCCATCTCGAATATCTCGAGCAGTGCGGCGATCCGGCCACGGGCCTGCCGTTCGGCGCCACCAACAACAACCTCAAGTCCGCCATCGCGGGCGAGACGCACGAGTACACCGACATGTATCCGGGCATGGCCAAGACCGCGCGCGACGAGGGCCACGCGGAAATCGCCGACTGGTTCGAGACCCTGGCCAAGGCCGAGCGCTCGCACGCCAATCGCTATACCAAGGCGCTGAACGAACTGGCGGATTGACCCCATGACAGCACCCCGTGAAGGCAGCCTGGAAGCGCCGACCCGGCACCCGATCGACTGGAAGAACC
>DASUZH010000585.1:0-2181 GCA_036376975.1 Burkholderiales bacterium
CAGCAGCACCGGCGTGCTGGAGGCGAGCAGCTGCGCCGAGGCCACCATCGACGCGCCGGCGAACACCACGATCGACATGACCATCGCGACCAGCGGCGGGATGCCGCTCGCCACCATCGCCACGCCGGTGATCACGCCGAAGGGAACGACGCCCAGGAGCACGGGCAGAGAGCCGCGCACGCCCTCGGCAACAACGGAGCGCTGAAATGACATCGGGGCCCCGATTCTACGGGGCCCCGAGGGTTACTTCTTGGCGGCTTTCTCGCGCTGCTCGCGCACGCAGGCGCGCAGCTCTTCGCCCTTCTTGTCCTTGCAGGCCTCGCGCACCTTCGCGCGGATCGCCGACGCTTCCTTCGCGCGCGCCTCGCATTTGGCGGGGTCGGCCGACTGCGCGCACATCTCGCGGCGCATGCAGTCGCGCCGCTGGTCGCTCTTCTGGCCCTCGCAGGCCTTCAGCGCCTTCTCGTGCGCCGCCTTGACCTTGGCGACGCGCTCTTCGCAGGCCTTCGGGTCCTTGGCCTGCGAGCAGTCGAAGCGCGCCTTGCGGGGCGCTTTGCCGGGGTCGCTCTGCGCCAGCAGGGCAGGCGAGGCGGCGACGAGCAGGGCGGTGACGATGGTTCTCAGCATGGGTACTCCCGGGTAGGTGACCTCCCTACAACGCGGCTCCCCGCTCCGCGGCTGACAGCTTCAGCCCAGCTGCTTCAGCATGGTGCCGGCGTCGGACACCTCGAACTTGCCGGGGGCCTCGACGTTCAGGCTCTTCACCACGCCGTTGTCGACCAGCATCGAGAAGCGGTTCATGCGCGTGCCCATGCCGCGGCCGTTCAGGTCGAGCTCCAGGCCGAGCGCCTTGGCCCATTGCGCGCTGCCGTCGGCGAGGAAGCGGATCTTGCCGAGCGCCTTCTGGTCCTTGCCCCAGTGCGCCATGACGAAGGCGTCGTTGGTGGCCACGCACCACACTTCGCTCACGCCCTTGTTCTTCAGCGCGTCCATGTTCTGCACGTAGCCCGGCACGTGCTTCGCCGAGCAGGTCGGCGTGTAGGCGCCGGGCAGGCCGAACACCGCGATCTTCTTGCCCTTCGACGCGTCGCCGACGTTGACTTCCTTCGGCGGCATCGCGCACTGCGTGCCGGAATCGAACTCGGTGCTTTCCATCAGCTTGCCGTCGGGCAGCTTGTCGCCGACCTTGATCATGGGGGTCTCCTGTTGGGGTGTCGAGCGGAAGAGGTCGATCATACCGCGCGCACTGCGTCGCACAAATCATCGAATTTCACATTAGCGCTGGTGGGGCGGCGGCAGGTTGCATGGCAAACTGTCCGGCTCCAGGAGGGGGAGAGAACGCTTGGATCAGGGGCTTGCCGGGGATGCTTCGCTCGCTTCGTTCGTGGCGCCGGTGCACGGCCGCCTCGAGCTGTCGAGCGCGTTCCAGGCCATCTTCAGCCCGGCGCACCGCCGCGCGGTCGCCTTCGAGGGCCTGATCCGGGCGCGCGACAAGCGCGGCCGCGAGGTGCCGCCGCTCGAGCTGTTCAGCGAGGTGCCGGCGGGCGAGACGCGCATCCTGCTCGACCGCCAGTGCCGCAGCCTGCACGTCGCCAACTTCATGCGCTTCGGCGAGGAGCGCAGCTGGCTGTTCCTCAACGTCGACCCGTACGTCGCGGTCGAGGGCCGCAGGTACGGCTCGTTCTTCGCCGGCATGCTGCGCGCCGCCGGCCTCTCGCCGCACCGCGTCGCGGTCGAGCTGATCGAGTCGCCGCTCGCCGACGAGGGGGCGCTCGCCGCGGCGATGGGCTACTACCGCGAGCTCGGCTGCATCATCGTGCTCGACGATTTCGGCGCCGGGCATTCCAACTTCGACCGCATCTGGCGGCTCAACCCCGACGTGGTGAAGATCGACCGCGAGATGACGCGCCGCGTGACGGTCGAGCCGCTGGCGCGGCGCATGTTCAACGGCATCGTGTCGGTGCTGCACGAGGCGGGCGCGCTGGTCTGCGTCGAGGGCATCGAGACCGAGGACGAGGCGCTGGTCGCCATCGACGCCAACGCCGACCTGCTGCAGGGCAAGTACTTCGCCTCCCCGGCGCACGAGCTGCCGGCCGACGACGCCTGCCGCGACGCCTTCGCGCGGCTGTCGAGCGCGTTCCGCGCCGAGCTGCTGGAGGGGCAGGCGCGCCGCGAGGCGCG
>DASUZH010000586.1:0-11663 GCA_036376975.1 Burkholderiales bacterium
CGCCGGTCATCGCCAGGGCGGTGAGCGTCAGCGTGAAGGTCATCCCCTCCGTGAAGAGGTAGACCCAGGAGCGCTGGATGACGTCGAAGTCGAAGCCCATCAATGCCCCGCCTGCGGCGCGCCGCCCACTGCGATCAGCCCAGGCACGCGCACCTTCCTCTCCAGCGCGCGCATCGCCAGCACCACGACCAGGTTGGTGAGCAGGTAGATCACCGTCGCCGCGGTGAAAGCCTCGAACACGCGGAAGCTGAACTCCTGCATGGCGCGCGCCCGCCCGGTCAGCTCGAGCAGGCCGATGGTCAGCGCCACCGAGGAGTTCTTGATGATGTTCATGAACTCCGAGGTGAGCGGCGGCAGGATGATGCGGAACGCCTGCGGCAGGATCACGAAGCGGTAGGTCTGCGCGACCGTCAGGCCCATCGCCGTGCCGGCCATGCGCTGGCCGCGCGGCAGCGAGTTGATCCCGGCGCGCACCTGCTCGGCGACCCGCACGGAGGTGAAGATGCCGAGGCACAGCACCGCCGGCACGTAGGAGCCCCACGGCGGCGGCATCTGCTTGATCCAGTCGCCGAGCGCCTCCGGCAGCAGCTCGGGCATGACGAAGAACCAGAGGAACATCTGCACGATCAGCGGCACGTTGCGGAAGATCTCGACGTAGAAGTTGCCGAGGCGCACCACCCACTTGAAGGGCGTGGTGCGCAGCGTGCCGACGACCGCGCCGATGGACAGCGCGAGGACCCAGGCGGCGAGGGCCGTGACGAGCGTCCAGCCCAGGCCGACGATCAGGTACTGGAGGTAGGTCCCGGTGCCGCCCGGCTCGGCTTCAACCAGGACCCTCCAGTGCCAGTTGTACTGCACTTATCGACTACTGATAGTCCTTCGGGTCGCCGGAGGAGGTCGGGTTGGAGACCACCTTCTTGAACTGCGCGCTCATCGGCACGTTCAGGTTGATCCCCTTCGGCGGCACCGGCTTCTGGAACCACTTCTGGTAGATGGCGTTGATCTGGCCCGACTTGTAGATGTCGGTCATGGCGGCGTCCACCACCTTCTTGAACGCGTCGTCGCCCTTGCGCAGCATGATGCCGTAGGGCTCCACCGACAGCGCCTCGGCCGAGATGGCGTAGTCCTTCGGGCTGCGCGACTGCGCCGCCAGGCTGTAGAGCAGGATGTCGTCCATCACGAACGCCACCGCGCGGCCGGTCTCCACCATCTGGAACGCCTCCGGGTGGCCGTTGGCCGAGATGATGTTCATGCCGAGGTTCTGCGCCGCGTTGATCTCGGTGATCTGCTTGATGTTGGTGGTGCCGGCGGTGGAGACGATGGTCTTGCCCTTCAGGTCGGCGAGCTTGTTGATCTTCGCCGAGCGCTTCGCGATCCAGCGGTTCGCCGTCACGAAGTGCGTGATGGTGAAGCCGACCTGCTCCTGGCGCGCCAGGTTGTTGGTGGTCGAGCCGCACTCCAGGTCGATGGTGCCGTTCGCCATCAGCGGGATGCGGTTGGCCGAGGTGACCAGCTGGTAGTTGACCTTGAGGTTGGGGTTGCCGACGTTCTTCTTCACCGCCTCGACGATGCGCAGGCACAGGTCGACGGCGTAGCCGACCACCTGCTGCTTGTCGTCATAGTAGGAGAAGGGGATCGAGGCGTCGCGGTGGCCGATGGTGATGGCGCCGCTCGACTTGACCTTGCTGAGGGTGTCCTGCGCCGCCGCCGGCAGGGCCAGCGCGGCTGCGAAGACGAGAAACAGGATGCGCTTCATGTTCGAGACTCCCGTGGATAAGTTCGTGCCGAAAAATTCTAACCTAGTTGTTGAGGCTGGCGGCCGTATTCCGCACCCGCTCGGCGATGGCGGTGAGCAGGGTGACGCCGAAGGTCGGGTCGGCCTTGATCAGGTTGAGGAACACCTGCCGGTTGATGGCGAGCAGCGCGCAGTCGGTCTCCGCGTTGGCGTTGGCGGTGCGCGCGCCCTGATCGACCAGCGCCATCTCGCCGAACACCCCGCCGGGGCCGACGCGCTCGACCACGGTGCCGCGCAGCGTGATCGCCACCCTGCCTTCGTGCACCACGTACATGAACGCCCCGGCCTGGCCCTGCACCATGATGACCTTGCCCTTGTCGTAGCGCACCGTGTTCTGCTCGCCGAGGCCCTTGGCGAGGGCGGTGAGCATGTTCTTGTCGAACACGCGCGTTTCCTTGCTGGCGTCGGCGGCCTGCGGCGTGGTCAGCAGGCGCGCGATCATGCCGCGCAGGCGGTTGATCATGATGCTCATCAGCATCAGCGCGAATTCCGGCTTCGCCTGCAGCCCGGCGTTGAGCTGCTTGTCGTCCACCGAGAGCACGCGGCAGTCGGTGTGCGCCACCGCGGTGGCGCTGCGCGGCGACTCGCTGATCGCCGCCATCTCGCCGAAGATCTCGCCCACCTTGACCGCGCCGACCGGCTTGCCCTTTGCGGTGAGGCCGACCTGGCCCTCCAGCAGGAAGTACATCTTGTCGCGCTTGAGAAGGATGCGGCTCGCCTTCTCGTTCTCGGTGAAGATCTTGGTGCCGGCCTTGACCTCTTCCTCCTTGCCGGCTGCGGAGAAGAAATCGCGCGCGATCGCGGAGTTATAGACCGGTGCAGGCGCGGCCGGCTGCGCGGGCGCGGCGGGCTTCGCCGGTTGCGCGGGCTTCTTCGCCGGCTGGCTGAAATCCAGGTCGTCCATCGCTCCTCCGAACCCGCATGATAGTGCCAGAATCGGGGGCAATGACACAGCCCGTACGGGTGGAGCACGACCTGATCGGCGACCGCGCGGTGCCCGCCGACGCCTACTACGGCGTGCACACCCTGCGGGCGCTGGAAAACTTCCCGATTACGGGCACGGCGATTTCCATCTACCCGGACCTGGTGGTGGCCTACGCCTGCGTCAAGCAGGCGGCCGCGATCGCCAACAGCGAGCTCGGCCTGCTCGACGAGCGGCGGGCGGTGGCGATCCGCCTCGCCTGCGAGGAGGTGCGCGAGGGCAAGCTGCTCGAGCAGTTCGTGGTCGACGTGATCCAGGGCGGCGCCGGCACCTCGACCAACATGAACGCCAACGAGGTGATCGCCAACCGCGCCCTCGAGCTGCTCGGCCACGCCAAGGGCGAGTACCAGCACCTGCATCCGCTCGACCACGTCAACCTGTCGCAGAGCACCAACGACACCTATCCGACCGCGGTCAAGCTCGCGCTGCAGTTCGGCATCCGGCGCCTGATAGGCGAGATGGCTTTTCTGCGCAACGCTTTCTCGCAGAAAGCGGTCGAGTTCGAAAAAATACTCAAGGTGGGGCGCACCCAGCTGCAGGACGCGGTGCCGATGACGCTCGGCCAGGAGTTCTCCGCCTACGCCGTGATGCTGGGCGAGGACGAGCAGCGCCTCGCCGAGGCTGCGGCCCTGGTGCGCGAGATCAACCTCGGCGCCACCGCGATCGGCACCGGCATCAACGCCCACCCCGACTACGCGGCGCTGGTCACCACGCGCCTGTCGGAAGTCTCGGGAGTCGCCTTCCTGGTGTCGCCCAACCTGGTCGAGGCGACGCAGGACGCCGGCTCGTTCGTGCAGCTCTCGGGCGTGCTGAAGCGCATCGCGGTCAAGCTGTCGAAGACCTGCAACGACCTGCGCCTGCTGTCCTCGGGCCCGCGCGCCGGCATCGGCGAGATCATGCTGCCGGCGGTGCAGGCCGGCTCCTCGATCATGCCGGGCAAGGTCAACCCAGTCATTCCCGAGGTGGTGAACCAGATCGCCTTCGAGGTGATCGGCAACGACATCACGGTGACGATGGCGGCGGAGGCCGGGCAGCTCGAGCTGAACGCTTTCGAGCCGGTGATCGCGCACAGCCTGTTCAAGAGCCTCGCCCACCTCGCCGCGGGCTGCCGCACGCTGGGCGAGCGCTGCATCGTGGGGATACAAGCGAACGCCGCGCGCGCGAAGCAGCTGCTCGACGATTCCACCGCGCTGGTGACGGCGCTCAACCCCTTCATCGGCTACGCGCGAGCGAGCGAGATCGCGCAGGAGGCGCTGCGCACCGGCGCCCGGGTCTACGACCTGGTGCTTGCGAAAGGCTACATGACCCGCGAGCAGCTCGATGAGATCCTCAAGCCCGAAGTGCTGACCAAGCCCCACTACTCGACGGTGCACAAGCCGCGGAGCGAGCCATGAGACTGCTGATCGTGTTCCTCCTGTTCCCGCTTTCGGTGTGGGCCCAGCCGTATCCGTCCAAGCCGATCCGCGTCATCTGCGCCTTCCCGGTGGGCGGCATCGCCGACATCTACGGCCGCATCATCGCCGGCAAGCTGGCCGAGAGCTGGGGCCAGCCGATCGTGGTCGACAATCGCGCCGGCGCCGGCGGCGTGATCGCCGCCGAGGCGGGCGCCAGGGCCGCGCCCGACGGCTACACGCTGCTGATGGGCAGCATCGGCACGCACGCGGTGAACCCGACGCTCTTTTCCAAGCTGCCGTACGACCCGGTGAAGGACTTCGCGCCGGTCACGCTGGTGCTCGAGGCGGAGGGCCTGCTGGTGGTGCATCCGTCGGTGCCGGCGCAGAGCGTTTCCGAGCTGATCCTGCTTTCGAAGTCGAAGCCGCTCACCTTCGCATCGGCCGGAATGGGCAGCGCCAGCCACCTCGCCGGGGAGCTGTTCAAGTCGATGGCGAACGTCCAGCTGACGCATGTGCCCTACAAAGGGAACGTGCCGGCGATCACCGATCTGCTCGCCGGGCAGACCTCGATGCTGTTCGCCACCATGCCGACCGTCCTGCCGCACGCCAAGGCGGGCAAGCTGCGCGCGCTCGCCACCATAGGCAATTCGCGCGCGGCGGCCACGCCCGAATTGCCAACGATTGGCGAGTCGCTGAAGGGCTTCGAGGTCAACAACTGGATCGCGCTGTTCGCCCCGGCCGGCACGCCGCCCGAGATCGTGCAGCGCTGGAACGCCGAAGTGACCCGCGTCATGCAGTCGCCCGAGATCCAGGCGCGCCTGCCGGGCGAGGGCGCCCGGTTCTCGCCGAATACGCCCGAGCAGTTCTCCGCTTTCGTGAAGAGCGAGATCGCGAAGTGGGCGCCGGTGGTGAAGGCCTCCGGCGCAAAGGCGGACTAGAGCATCTCCAGCGAGCTGGGGCCCTTCGGCGGCGGGAAGGCGCGCTCGAGCTCGGCGAGCTGCTCCTTCGCCAGCCGCAGCTTGAGCGAGTCGAAGTTCTCCCTCAGGTGCTCCGCGCTCGAAGCCTTCGGGATCGCGATGACGTCGTCCTTCGCCAGCAGCCAGGCGAGCGCGGCCTGCGCCGGCGCCATGCCGTGGCGCCTCGCGAAGTCGACCAGCGCCTTGTTCTTCAGCAGCCGCGCCTGCTCGATCGGCGAGTAGGCCATCACCGGGATGCGCCGCTCCCGCAGCCAGGGCAGCAGGTCCCATTCGATGCCGCGGCGGGTCAGGTTGTAGAGGAGCTGATTGGCCTGAACCGCGTGCGACGCCTCCCAGAGCTCGTCCATGTCGCCGGTGTCCAGGTTGCTGACGCCCCAGTGGCGGACCTTGCCGGCCTCGCGCAGTTCCTCGAAGCCCCGCACGGTCTCCTCGAACGGCACGTTGCCGCGCCAGTGCAGCAGGTAGAGGTCGATGCGGTCGGTCTTCATCCGCTTCAGGCTGCGCTCGCAGGCGGCGGCGATGCCTTTGCGCGAGGCGTTGTGCGGATAAACCTTGCTGACGATGAAAGCTTCGTCGCGCCGGCCGGCGATCGCCTCGCCGACCAGCTCCTCGGCGCGGCCCTCGCCGTACATCTCGGCCGTGTCGATCAGTCGGATACCCAGGTCGAGCCCTGCCTTGAGGGCGGCCGCGTCGCGCGCGCCTTCCATATACCAGGTGCCCATGCCGAAGGCGGGAATCTGCTCGCCAGAGGGAAGCGTGACCTGCTTCATTTCATATAATGCTGCGCGAAAAGGCGGGCGGAAACCACTCATGAGTCGCAACCTGCGTCGGCCGGGCACCTGCAATCCGAGTGCCAACCCCTCGCTCGACGAAGTTCTCGCCCGGCGCAGCTTCCTGCGCGCCGGCATCGGCGCCGTGACGCTCGCCGCATTGCCTTGCGCGGCGCAGGGCGCCGGCCCGGCGATCGATTTCAAGCCGATTGCCGTTTCGAGCGAGGACGCGCTGCGCGTGCCGGCGGGATACGAGGCCAGGGTACTGTACCGCTGGGGCGATCCGGTCGGCTCCGCCGCCGGCATGCCGCAGTTCCGCATCGACGCCTCGAACAGCGCCGCGGACCAGGCGCTGCAGGCCGGCATGCACCACGACGGCATGCACTACTTTCCGATCGACGGCTCGCGCCGCGGCCTGCTCGCGATCAACCACGAATACACCGACCAGGGGCTGCTGTACCCCGACGGCATGAAGACGTGGAGCGCCGAGAAGGTGCTGAAGTCGCAGAACGCGGTCGGCGTCTCGGTGATCGAAGTCTCCCTTCGGGGCAACGCCTGGTCGGTAGTGCGGCCATCGAAGTACGCGCGCAGGATTACCGCCCGCACGCCGTGCCGGATCGCCGGCCCGGCGGCCGGCCATCCGCTGATGCGAACCGCCGGCGATCCGGGCGGCACGTTCGTCTACGGCACCTATGCCGGCTGCGCCCACGGCTGGACGCCGTGGGGCACCTATCTCACGTGCGAGGAAAACTGGCACGGCTATTTCGTCAACGGCGGCCCGATCCCGGCCGACCAGCAGCGCTATGGCGTCACCGCGCGCGGCTTCGGCATGCGCTGGCACGAGCACGACGAGCGCTTCGACGCCGCGAAGCATCGCAACGAGCCGAACCGCTTCGGCTGGGTGGTCGAGCTCGACCCGTTCGATCCCGATTCGATACCGGTCAAGCGCACCGCGCTCGGGCGCATCAAGCACGAGGGCGCGGCGTGCTCGATCGGCGCCGACCGGCGGCTTGCCTTCTACACCGGCGACGACGAAGACGGCGAATACATCTACAAGTTCGTCAGCGCGCGGGCGTTCGATCCCGCCAGCCGGCGGGCCAACGCCGACCTGCTCGACCACGGCAAGCTGTACGCAGCGCGCTTCAACGCGGACGGCAGCGGCGAGTGGCTCGAGCTGACCGGCGCGGACCTGGGCGAGGTGCGCGTGCACACGCGCCAGGCCGCGGACGCAGCGGGCGCGACGCGGTTGAACCGACCCGAATGGGTGGTGCCGCATCCGGCGACGCGCGAGGTGTTCGCCGCGCTCACCGGCGGCAGGGGAAATCCGTTCGGCACGATCGTGCGCTGGTCCGAGGAGGGTGGCGACGTCGCGGCGACGCGCTTTCGCTGGCGCGTATTCGTGCGCGCCGGCCCGGAAGGCAAGGGAACGGTTCAGGGCGACCACTTCATCAATCCGGACTCCCTCTGGATCGATTCGATCGGCACGCTCTGGGTCGGCACCGACGGGCCGCCCAGCCCGCTCGGCAACAACCAGGCGCTCGCCGTCGACCCCGCGAGCGGCGTGTTCCGCCGCTTCCTGAGCGGGCCGCCCGGCTGCGAGGTCACCGGCTTCCACACCACGCCCGACAACCGCACGGCGTTCGTCAATATCCAGCATCCGGGCGAAGGCCGGCAGACCGGCCCGGACAGCCCCCGCGCCTTGTCCAACTGGCCCGACTACGCGCCCGACGGCCGGCCGCGCTCGGCCACCGTCGCGATCCGGAGAAAAGATGGCGGGCAAATTGGAACCTGAGTCGGCTCCAAAGGTCCTCTGGCAGCCCGACGCGCGCGCGGTCGAGGAGGCGCAGGTCACCCAGTTTGCGCGCCAGGTGATCCGCAAGCGCAGGCTCGACCTGAACACCTACCCGGACTTCTACCGCTGGACGGTGGACAACCCGGAGGAGTTCTGGAGCGACGTGTGGGACTTCTGCGGCGTGATCGCGTCGAAGCGCGGCAGCGCGGTGCTGGTCGACGGCGCCAAGATGCCCGGCGCGCACTGGTTTCCCGAAGCGCGCCTGAACTTCGCCGAGAACCTGATGCGCCGCGGCGACCGCGGCGACGCGTTCGTGCTGTGGGACGAGGAGGGGCCGCGCCGCCGCCTGAGCTTCTCCGACCTGACCAGCGAGGTGTCGCGCGCCGAGCAGGCGCTGCGCGCGCTCGGCCTGCGCGCCGGCGACCGCGCCGCCGCCTTCATCCCCAACATCCCGGAAACCGCCATGCTCGCCCTCGCCGCCACCTCGCAGGGCATGGTGTGGTCCTCGTGCTCGCCCGACTTCGGCGTCGACGGCGTGCTCGACCGCTTCGGCCAGATCGAGCCCAAGGTGCTGTTCTGCGCCGACGGCTACCGCTACAACGGCGAGACGCACGACTCCCTCGAGCGCGTGCGCGAGATCGCGGAGAAGCTGCCGAGCGTGCGCAAGGTGGTCGTGGTGCCGCACCTCGACGCCCAGGTCGACGTCTCCGACATCCCGAAGGCGGTGCGGCTCGACGAATGGCTGCGGCGCTACACGCCGGGCGATATCGCCTTCGCGCAGCTGCCGTTCGACCATCCGCTGTACATCCTGTTCACCTCGGGCACCACCGGCAAGCCGAAGTGCATCGTGCACGGCGCCGGCGGCTCGCTGCTCGCCGGCCTGAAGATGCACAAGCTGCAGCTCGACATCCGGCCGGGCGACCGCTACTTCTATTTCTGCACCACCAACTGGGTGGTGTGGAACCTGCTTTTCGCCGCCGTCGCCGCCGAGGCGAGCGTGATGCTCTACGACGGCTCGCCGTTCGCGCGCAACGCGAAGATCCTGTTCGACTACGCCGAGAAGGAGCGCATCACGCATTTCGGCACCTCGCCGAAGTTCCTCGACGCGGTGGCCAAGCGCGGGCTGGAGCCGCGCCGCACGCACGACCTCGGCGCGCTGCGCATGGTGGTCTCCACCGGCTCGCCGCTTTCGCCGGAGGGGTTCGACTACGTCTACGAGAAAGTGAAGAGCGACGTGATCCTGTCGTCGGTCTCGGGCGGCACCGACATCATGGCGGCTTTCGCCGACGCCAGCCCGGTCCTTCCGGTATACCGCGGCGAGCTGCAGAGCCGCTCGCTGGGCATGGCGGTCGAGGTGTTCGATGAAAATGCCGAAGCCGTGACGAACACCAAGGGCGAATTGGTGTGCACCAGGCCGTTTCCGTCCATGCCGCTCGGCTTCTGGAACGACCGCGGCGGCGAGCGCTACCACGCCGCCTACTTCGCCAAGTACCCGAATGTCTGGTGCCACGGCGACTGGTGCGAGCTCACCGAGCGCGGCACGATGCTGGTGTACGGCCGCTCAGATGCCACGCTCAATCCGGGCGGCGTGCGCATCGGCACCGCCGAGATCTACCGCGTGGTGGAGCGCATCGACGAGGTCGAGGAGGCGGTGGCGATCGGCCAGCAGTGGCCGCCCGACAATCCGACCGACACACGTGTCGTCCTGTTCGTGAAACTAAGAGCAAATATCGTTCTGGAGCAGAACCTGGAAGACCGCATCCGCTTCGACATCCGCCGGCACGCCTCGCCGCGCCATGTACCGGCACGCATCGTGCAGGTGGCGGACATTCCGCGCACCAAGAACGGCAAAGTCGTCGAGCTGGCGGTGAAGGCCGTGGTGCACGGCATGCCGGTTTCAAACACCGATGCGCTGGCGAATCCGGAAGCGCTCGAGCTGTTCAAGGATCTGCCGGAGCTCGCCGCCTAATCGGTCGCATTAGTTCTCCTCATGTAAGGCGCGAACTTGTTCATGCTGCGGCGCAACGCGCGTCCGTTACCATGAACCATGCGCCAGCTTTCGTTCCAGGCATTGCACAACGGCGGTTTCCACCGCGTCGCGTATACCGAGTGGGGCGACGCGTCCAACCCGCACGTCGTGGTCTGCGTTCACGGCCTCGCGCGAAACAGCCGCGACTTCGACTACCTGGCGGGGGCGCTCGCTTCCGACTGCCGCGTCGTGTGCATGGACGTGGTGGGCCGCGGCGAAAGCGAATGGCTCGACAACAAATCCGACTACACGTTCTCCACCTACACCGCCGACGCCGCCGCGATGCTGGCGCGCGCCACCGCGCCCGGGCCGGCGGGATGGTTCTCGAAGGCTGCGCCGGTCACCCGGCTCGACTGGGTCGGCACCTCGATGGGCGGCATGATCGGCATGTTCCTCGCCGCGAAGCGCAACTCGCCGATCCGCCGCCTGGTGCTGAACGACGTCGGCGCGCTGATCCCCTGGAGCGCGCTGTTCCGCATGAAGGGCTACGTCGGGCACGGCGTGCGCTTCCCGTCCCTCGAGCGCGTCGAGGCGCACCTGCGCGAAGTGTGCGCGCCGTTCGGGCCGCTCAACGACGCGCAATGGCGTCACCTTGCCGAGCACTCCGCGCGGCGCGACGAGGACGGCGGCTACGTGATGCGCTACGACCCGGCGATCGCGCAGGGCATGCACGGCCACGTCGACCACGAGTTCCCGATGGGCCCGGACGTGCTGCGCGGCATCGACCTGTGGAACATCTGGAGCAAGGTGAGCGCGCCGACCCTGGTGCTGCGCGGCGCCGAGTCCGACGTGCTGCGCGCCAACACGCTGAAGGAGATGAAGGAGCGCCGGCCCGACACGCAGAGCGTGGAATTCGCCGGCGTCGGGCACGCGCCCGCGCTGATGAGCGCCGACCAGATCAGCGCGGTGCGGCGATTTCTCCTGCGATAGCGTCGATCACCCTGCCCTGCTCGCCGATCGGCGGGTCGATGCTGACCGGCACGCTCAGCCTGGCGGCGGCCACCAGCCGCGGCAGGTCGCCCTTGACGTGCCCGCCGGCGCCGAGAAAGACCGGCACGACGCGGATCGAGCCGGCGCCCTTCGCCAGCAGCGCGGCGGCCGCCTCCTCGAGCGACGGGCCGTACTCGAGGTAGGCGAGCGCGACCGCCGCGGCGGGCAGCTTCTTCTCCAGCGCGGCGGCGAGCCGCTCGAACGGCCGCGACCACTCCGGGTCACGCGAGCCATGGGCGACGAGGATGAGGCCTTCTCTCAAATCAGTGCAGCGTGGCGCGCCGGCCTTCGTAGATGCCCTGCAGCAGGCGCAGCGAGCCGAGGCAGATGGCGCGGTGCGTGAGCGCGTGGCCGAGGTCCTCGACGATGTCGAGCGTGACCGGCACGTGCAGCTCCGACAGCACGCGCGCCGCGCGCTCGGAATGCACGCGCGACACGATGCAGTCGAACTCGCCGTGCACCAGGTGGATGCGCGAACTGATGCGCGCGCCGCTGCCCGGCAGGCGCGCGTAGCGCGCGGCGAACGCCACCACCGCGCCGGCGAGGCCCGGCGCCTTCACCGCCTCGAGCGCCACGGTGCCGCCCTGCGAGAAGCCGATCAGCACGGTGCGGCTCGCCGGCACGCCGAACTGGGTCTGCTCGCGGCGCACCAGGTCGTCGACGTCGGGCAGCACCGCAGCGACGCGCTCGCGGTGGTTGTCCAGCGTCAGGCCGCGCGTCGGATACCACTCCTGCGCCGCGCCGCCGCGCGCGTCGGGGTCGAAGCCGCTCGGCACCACCAGCGCGGCGCTCGGGAAGCGGGCCTGGAACTGCAGCGCGATCGGCACCATCGACTGCGCGGTCGCGCCGCAGCCGTGCAGGAAGACGAACAGGTGGTTGGTCCGGTGCTCAGGAGTGGGCGCGAAGCGAAAGACCCGTCCGGAAGACATGCCCC
>DASUZH010000587.1:0-2363 GCA_036376975.1 Burkholderiales bacterium
AGTGCCCGCTCTCGGCCCGGCAGGTGAAGAGGTCGGCGGCGCCGCCGTTACCGCGATGCGCCAGCGCCTCCAGCGACGGCACGAGCGCGGCGGCGTCGGGCGCCCGGCTGTGCTTCGCTATCCAGCCTGCGATGGCGCCCACGACCTGCCTTCAAGCTTGCAGTACAGCGCGGTGAAGTCGTCGGCGAGCCGCTCGATCGAGTAGCGCGCCGCCACCCGCTCGCGGCAGGCGGCGCTCATGCGCGCGAGCCGCCCGCGGTCGGCGGCGAGCCCTGCGAGTGCCTGCGCGATCGCTTGCGGATCGCGGCCCGGAACGAATACGCCGTGAACGCCCTCGAGCACCACGTCGGGAATGGCGGCGACGCGGGTGACGACGGGCACGAGCCCCGCGGCCATGCCCTCGAGCAGCGCGTAGGGCAGGCCCTCCGAGTGGTAGGTCGGCAGCAGCAGGACGTCGCCCCGCGAGAGCAGTCTTGCCTTGCGCTCGCCGAACGCAGGCCCGGAGAAGGACACGCGTTCTTCCAGGCCAAGATCCTTCACTGCCTGCTGCAAGCGCCCGAGCTCCGGGCCGTCGCCGGCGATCACCAGCTCGGCCGCGACGCCGAGGCGCCGCGCCAGCGCGAGGCCCTGCACCGCCTCGAATACTCCTTTCGTGCGCACCAGCCGGCCGATATGGACCAGCCTGAGCGGTGCGTGCGCGTCCGGCGCGCGGCGCTGCTTCAGGAACGGCGCGCAATCGATGGCGTTCGGCACCAGCGCCACGTTCTGCCCCGGCACGAGCGCGCGCAGCTCCTCGAGCTCGCTGCGCGCGAGGACCACGACGACATCGGGCCATCGCAGAGTCGTGCGCAGCGCGCGGCGCGAGAGCAGGCGCACCGCGCCGCCGTGGATCTGGTACACCACCCGCGCGCCGCAGAGCTTCGCCGCCAGCACGTACATGAGGTCGCGCCAGTACGCCTTCGGGCTGAGCGAGGTATTCACATGCACGATCGCGGCGCCGCTGCGCAGGACGGCCGCGGCAAGCAGGAACGGGCTCGCGATCATGCGCGCGAGCAGCGCGAGCCGGTTTTCCTCCCGCCCCTCGCTGCCGACCTGGAGTTGCGCAAGGTCGAAGCGGCGCGCGAGCTCCGAGCCGAAGAGCAGGTTGAGATGGGTCGCCACGCCGCTGATCGCGCCGCGGTCCGGCCCGAGCACGAGAACCGCCACGCGCTTCATGCCGCGCGCCGCAGGTCGACGATCGGGCGCGGTGCTGGCGCCTCGACCGCCTGCACGCCGAGCGTGGCGTAGATCTCCTCGAGCTTCGGCAGCGCGCGCTCGGGGGCGAAGCGCAGGCGCGCGGTCTCGCGCGCGGCGGCGCCGATGAGCGCCGCGAGCCTGCTCTCGGTGAGCAGCCGGCGCAGCGCGCGCTCCAGGCTCGCCTTGTCGCCCGGCGCGACGAGGCAGCCGCTCACCTCGTGCGCCACGACCTCCGGGATGCCGCCCACGCCGGCCGCCACGACCGGCACCCCGGCCGCCATCGCTTCGAGCAGGCTGATCGGCAGGGCTTCGCTGTAGGACGGCAGGGCGAATACCGCCGCGGCTTCGAACAGCGCGCGCTTGCCCGAAGGGCCGACCCAGCCGGTGAACTTCACCGCGTCGGCGATGCCGAGGCACTCGGCATGCTGAGCGACGCCGAGACGATCGCCGTTTCCGGCGCACACCAGGCGCACGTCGGGAACCGCCGTGCGCACCGCGGCGAGCGCTTCGAGCAGGTCGAAGATCCCCTTGGCCGGCTCCAGGCGGCCGAGGAACAGCACCAGGTTCTGCCGCGAAGGCCGCGCCGCGACGTCGAGGTCCGCCGCGCAGGTGACCGGCGTGGGCAGGCATACGGCATGCGCGCCGCGCGCGACCCTGCGCACCCAGGCGCGCTGCGACTCGCACGGAATCAGCACGCACGCTGCGCGCTCCAGCAGGTGGCGCATCAGCGCACCGCCGTGCGAGCGCTCGAAGCCCGCGCCGTGCAGCTGCAGCAGGAGCGGGCAGCGCGCGGCCAGCGCTGTGGTGGCGAGCGCCGCGTCGGTCGCCGGGCTGCCGCGCGCGCTGATGTGCAGATGCACGGGCATGCGGCCATGCTGCGCGAGCAGCCACGCGAAGCGGCGCAGCGCGTCGAGCGCGAGCGCCACGTTGCGCGGCGCACCGGCGTCGCGGTACGTCGGCAAGTAATCGATCGACCAGCGCTTGAACAGGCCGTGCGCGCGGTAGCACTCGATCACCGCGGCGATGCTGCCCGGGGTCTCGGGCGCGGCGCCGAGCATGACCAGGCGGGAATAGGCAGGTGCGCTCATGCGGGCAAGTATCGCGGCCGGGCGTGATGGTGCTGTTAG
>DASUZH010000588.1:0-4409 GCA_036376975.1 Burkholderiales bacterium
CGACAGCGAGCGCGCCGGCGGCTTCGAGCCGCTGCGCTTCATGCCGAAGGACAAGCGCGTGGTGCTGGGGCTGGTCTCGACCAAGCTTCCCGCTCTCGAGGAAAAGTCTTTCCTGCAACAGAAAATCCAGGCCGCAACCAAGTACATCCCGCTCGAGCGGCTGTCGATCAGCCCGCAGTGCGGCTTCGCCAGCCACCGGAAGGGAAGCGGCCTTACTTTCGCGCAGCAGGAGGCCAAGCTAAAGCTGGTAGTGCAGACCGCCCGCGAGGTATGGGGTGAAACCTAGGGAATAGCCGGCCGGCGCTCGATGTTCGCCCGGATACCTCACCCAAGGAGATCCGGCATGAAATACCTGCTCGTCGCAGCTGCGTTCCTGTCCGCCAGCGCATACGCCCAGTCCTCGAAGGACATGAGCTTCTTCGTCACCAGCGCCGGGCCCGGCAAGGGCGCCGACCTCGGCGGGGTGAAGGGCGCGGACCAGCATTGCCAGGCGCTCGCCAAGGCCGCCGGCGCCGGGAACAAGACCTGGCGCGCCTACCTCAGCGCAAGCCCGTCGACGAATGCGCGCGACCGCATCGGTAAAGGCCCGTGGCGCAACGCGAAAGGCGAGGTCGTAGCCAAGGACCTGGACGATCTGCACAAGAACCCGAACATCACCAAGCAGACCGCGCTGACCGAGAAGGGCGGCGTGGTCAACGGGCGCGGCGATTCGCCGAACATGCACGACATCCTCACCGGCTCGACGCCGGAAGGGCGCGCGTTCCCGGCCGACAAGGACATGACCTGCGGCAACTGGACCAAGAGCGGCGACGGCTCGGCGGTGGTCGGCCATCACGACCGGCAGGGCCTGAACGACAGCAACGAGGCCAAGTCGTGGAACTCGTCGCACCCCTCGCGCGGCTGCAGCCAGGACGCGCTGCGCGGCACCGGCGGCAACGGCTTCTTCTACTGCTTCGCCGCTAACTGACGCGGTAGTTCTTCCCCACGGCGAGCCGGCCGAGCGGATGCTCGATGCCGGCTTGCCGCAGCACCCAGGCGACATACGTATTGCTGTTGGGTCCCGGCCAGTAGCGGTAGGTATGGCAATGCGGGTATTCGCTTGAGATTATTTTCACTAAAGAGAAGGCCTGTTCGCCGCGCCACTCGGCGACTAGCCGCGTCGGCCCGCCGCCGACGTCCGCCTCGGGCGGCTTGAGGTTGCAGTGCAGGTGGCCGACGCTGCGCCCGCCGGCGTTCTTCGTCTGCCAGACCTCCCAGCGCTCGCAGCGCTCGCCGTCGCGCACCACGAACCAGTAGTGCGCGGCGATCCAGCCGAGGAACGGGATGCCGGCGCGGCGCAGCTCGACGACCATCACCCGCCGCGCGTCAGCTCGAGCAGCTCCGCTCCGTAGCGGTCGAGCTTCTTCGCGCCGATGCCGGCGATGCCGGACAGCTCCTCGATGCTGCGCGGGCGCGCCGCGGCGATGGCGGCGAGGGTGGCGTCGTGGAATACGACGTAGGGCGGCACGGACTGCGCGCGCGCCTGCTCGAGGCGCCAGGCCTTCAGCCGGTCGAACAGGGGGTCTCCGGATTGGACCTTTCCCTTCAGCTTCTTCTTCTTCGGCGAGGCGACATGCCGGCGCATCTCCACCGACTCCTCGCCCTTGAGCACCGGCCGCGCGGCGTCGGTCAGGCGCAGCCCGCCGTAGGCGTCGTGGTCGGGGCGCGCGTAGCCCAGCGCGACCAGCTGGCGGAACACGTTGCGCCAGGTGGGCTCGTCCACGTCGGCGCCGATGCCGAAGACGGCGAGCTTGTCGTGGTCCCATTGCATGACGCGGTCGGTGGCCTTGCCGCGCAGGACATCCATCAGGTGCACCGCGCCGAAGCGCTGGCCGGTGCGGTAGATCGCCGATAGCGCCTTGCGCGCCGCGTCGGTCGCGTCCCAGGTCTGCGGCGGCTCGAGGCAGGTGTCGCAGTTGCCGCAGGGCGCGCCCTTTTCGCCGAAGTAATCGAGCAGGCGGACGCGGCGGCAGCCGGCGGTCTCGCACAGGCCGAGCAGCGCGTCGAGCTTGGCGAAGGAGATGCGGCGGAACTCTTCGCTGCCTTCGCCTTGCTCGATCAGGCGCCGCAGCTGCACCACGTCGCCCAGGCCGTAGGTCATCCACGCGTCCGCCGGCTCGCCGTCGCGCCCGGCGCGGCCGGTCTCCTGGTAGTAGCCCTCCACGCTCTTCGGCAGGTCGAGGTGCGCGACGAAGCGCACGTCGGGCTTGTCGATGCCCATGCCGAAGGCGATGGTGGCGACCATCACCACGCCGTCCTCGCGCTGGAAGCGTTCCTGGTTGGCGGCGCGGGAAGCCGCGTCCATGCCGGCGTGGTAGGGCAGGGCGCGCACGCCTTCCGTTTCCAGCCAGGCGGCGGTCTCGTCCACTTTCTTGCGCGACAGGCAGTAGACGATCCCCGCCTCGCCGGCATGCTCCTCGCGGATGAAGCGCAGCAGCTGCGCGCGCGGCTCGTCCTTGTCGACGATGGTGTAGCGGATGTTCGGCCGGTCGAAGCTGGACACGAACACTTCCGCATCCTGCAGCGCCAGGCGGCGCACGATCTCGTCGCGCGTCTGCGGGTCGGCGGTGGCGGTGAGCGCGATGCGCGGCACCTCCGGAAAGCGCTCGTGCAGCACCGAGAGCTGCAGGTACTCCGGCCGGAAGTCGTGGCCCCACTGCGACACGCAGTGCGCCTCGTCGATGGCGAACAGCGCGAGCTTCACCTCTGCCAGGCGCTCCAGCATGTGGGGCATCAGCAGGCGCTCGGGCGCCACATAGAGCAGGTCGAGCTTTTGATCTTGAAGTTCTTTCAAGACCGAGCGTGCTTCGCCTGCATCCAGCGATGAGTTGAGAAAGGCCGCGCGAACGCCGAGCTGCCGCAAGGCCGCGACCTGGTCCTGCATCAGGGCGATGAGCGGCGAGACCACCACGCCCGTCCCTTCGCGCAGCTGCGCGGGCAGCTGGTAGCAGAGCGACTTGCCGCCGCCGGTCGGCATCAGCACCAGCGCGTCGCCGCCGCCGGCGACGTGGGAGACGATGGCCTCCTGCGCGCCGCGGAACGCGGCGTGGCCGAAGACCTTGCTCAGGATGTCGGGCGGCGCCGCCATGCTCCCTTCAGGTACTCGACGCCGTCGTCGACGAAGGTGAACACCACCGGGATCACCAGCAGCGAGAGGAAGGTCGAGGTGATCAGGCCGCCGATGACGACGATCGCCATCGGCGCGCGGAAGCTCGGGTCGGTGCCGAAGCCGATGGCGATCGGCAGCATGCCGGCGCCCATCGCCACCGTGGTCATCACGATCGGCCGCGCGCGCTTGTGGCAGGCGTCGAGCAGCGCGTCCCAGCGGCTCATCGGCGGGCCGCCGTCGATGCCGCGGCGCGCGAGCAGCGCGTAGTCGATCAGCAGGATCGAGTTCTTGGTGGCGATGCCCATCAGCATCACCAGGCCGATCATCGACGGCATTGACAGCGCGGTGTGGCTGAGGAACAGGGCGAGGAAGGCGCCGGGGATCGACAGCACCAGCGCCACCAGGATGGTCACCGGCTGGATGAAGTCCTTGAACAGCAGCACCAGCACGATGTAGATGCACAGCACCCCGGTCAGCATGGCGAGGCCGAAGCTCTGGAACAGCTCGTTCATCGCCTCGGCGTCGCCGACCGTGGTCTGGATCACCCCGGGCGGCAGGTTGCGCAGGCTGGGCAGGGCGAGCGCCTGCGCCTCGACCTCGCCGAGCGGCTGCTGGTTCAGCTCGATCTCGAAGTTGATGTTGCGCAGCCGGTCGTAGCGGTCGATCTCGGCCGGCCCGCTGTCGATCGAGACCTGCGCGACGTTGCCGAGGATGACGCTGGTGCCCGGCCGGCCGGGCACCGCCAGCCGCTCGATCAGCGACAGGTCCTGCCGCGCCTCGCGCGGGAACTTGACCACGATCGGCACCTGCCGCTGCGGCAGGTTGAGCTTGGCGAGTCCCTGGTCGTAGTCGCCGGCGGTAGCGATGCGCAGCGTGTCGGCGATGGCGGCCGAGGTGACGCCGAGGTCGGCGGCGCGCGCGAAGTCCGGCCGCACCACCAGCTCAGGCCGCACCAGGCTGGCGGTGCTGGTGACGTTGCCGATGCCGGGGATGGTGCGCAGCTCGCGCTCCACTTGGGCGGCGTGGCGCGAAAGCGCCTCGCCGTTTTCCCCCGCCAGCACCAGGATGTACGTCTCCGCCGAGCCGCCCAGGCCGACGGTGACGCGGGCGCCGGGAATCAGGGCGAGGCCCTCGCGCAGCTCGCGCTCGATCGCCTGCTTGCGCACGCCGCCGCGCTCCCCGCGCGGGGTCATGTTGATGGTGAGCGTCGCCTTGCGCACCTCGGCCGCGCCGCGCGGCGCGAACGGGTCGGCGCCCGAGG
>DASUZH010000589.1:0-10539 GCA_036376975.1 Burkholderiales bacterium
GAACCTTGCAACTGCCTGACGCGGGGCAAAGGTAGCGGCCTTTACAATCGCTGACATGACCAGGACCGAGGGGCAACCCCATTTCCGCTGAGCGCGTGCGGGTGCAGGTGCGCCCGGCCGCGCCGGCGGATTTCCCGGCGATCCACGCCATCTACGCGCACCACGTGCTGACCGGCCTCGCCTCGTTCGAGGAGGTGCCGCCGTCGCAGGAAGAGCTGCAGCGCCGACATCGCGATATCACCGCCGGCGGCTTGCCGTACTTGGCGGCTGAGCTCGACGGGAGCGTCGCTGGCTACGGCTACTGCGCCCTGTACCGCACGCGCTCGGCCTACCGCCACACGCTGGAGGACTCGGTCTACGTGCGCCAGGACATGATCGGGCGCGGCGTCGGCTCGGCGCTGCTGGGCGAGCTGATCCGCCGCTGCGAGGGCCTCGGCTACCGCCAGATCATCGCCGTCATCGGCGACAGCGCGAACGCCGGCTCGATCGCGCTGCACGCGAGCCACGGCTTCCTGCGCGCCGGCACGCTGCGCTCGGTGGGCTTCAAGTTCGGCCGCTGGGTCGACAGCGTGCTGATGCAGCTTCCCCTGGGCCCAGGGGACGCGGAGAAGCCGCGTTAAGAAGCAGGGGCGGCGAGAAGCCTAGCCGGCCGTAAGGACGACTTTTCCCTTCACCTGGCGCGCGGCCATCAGGTTGAGCGCCTCGACCGCCTTCGCCAGCGGGAAGGTCTGCGAGACGTGCGGCCGCAGCTTCTTCTCGCGGTACCACTGGCCGAGCCGGCGGATGCTTTCGGCGAACTGCTTCGGCTCGCGCTTGACGAAGTCGCCCCAGAACACGCCGACCACCGAGGCGCCCTTCAGCAGCGCCAGGTTGAGCGGCAGCTTCGGAATGTCGCCGGCGGCGAATCCCACCACCAGCAGTCGGCCGCGCCAGGCGAGCGAGCGGAACGCGGGCTCGCTGTAGGGGCCGCCGACCGCGTCGTAGACGACGTCCACGCCTTTGCCGTCGGTCAATGCCTTGATGCGCTCGCGCAGGTCCTCGGTCGCGTAGTTGATGGTCGCGTCGGCGCCGTGCTCGCGGCACACCGCGAGCTTGTCGTCGGTCGAGGCGCAGGCGATGACGCGCGCGCCGAGCGCCTTGCCGATGTCGATGGCGGCGAGGCCGACGCCGCCGGAAGCGCCCAGCACCAGCAGGGTCTCGCCGGCGCGCAGCGCGGCGCGGTCGCGCAGCGCGTGGTCGGAGGTGCCGTAGGTGAGGAGGAAGGCCGCGCCGGAGGCGAAATCCATCCCCTCGGGCAGCGGCAGCAGCCGCGACGCCTCGGTCTTCACCTCCTCGGCGAACGCGCCGTAGGTGGTGACGGCGATGACCTTGTCGCCCGGCTTGAAGGCGCTGACGCCGGGGCCGACCTCCTTCACTACTCCGGCCAGCTCGCTGCCGGGGGAGAACGGCAGCGGCGGCTTGACCTGGTACTTGTTCTGGATGATCAGCACGTCGGGGAAGTTGAGGCTCGCCGCCTTCATCGAGATCACCGCCTCGCCCGGCCCGGCGCTCGGCGAGGGCAGCTCCTCCACGCGCAGCGAATCGGGGGGGCCGAACTGCTTGCAAACAACCGCTTTCATCAACATAGAATGCCACATGCCCACGCTTAAGACCGACGACGGCGTCAACCTGTTTTACGAGGACACCGGGGCGGGAACGCCGATCGTGTTCGTGCATGAATTCGCCGGCGACCACCGCAGCTGGGAGCCGCAGGTGCGCCATTTCTCGCGCCGCTACCGCTGCATCGCCTACAACGCGCGCGGCTACCCGCCCTCCGACGTGCCGCCGGGCTTCGAGAGCTACTCGCAGGCGCGCTCGCGCGACGACATCCGCTGCGTGCTCGACGCGCTCGGCATCCAGCGCGCGCACGTCGTCGGCCTGTCGATGGGCGCCTTCGCCACGGTGCACTTCGGCATCAGCTACAGCTACCGCGCGCTGTCGCTGGCGGTCTGCGGCGGCGGCTACGGCTCGCACCCTTCGCAGTACCGCGACTTCCAGCAGGCCTGCCGCGACAACGCGGCGCTGATCCAGAGCAAGGGCATGCGGGGCTTCGCCGACGCCTACGGCTACAACTCAACGCGCGTGCAGTTCCAGAACAAGGACCCGCGCGGCTTCGCCGAGTTCATCGAGCAGCTCGCCGGCCACTCGCAGCTCGGCTCTGCCAACACCATGCTCGGCTACCAGGTGCGGCGGCCCTCGCTGTACGACCTGGTCGAGGACATGAAGCGCATCGACGCGCCGACGCTGATCATGAACGGCGACGAGGAGGAGCCCTGCCTCGAGGTCGGCCTGCTGATGAAGCGCGTGATCCCGAAGGCCGGGCTGGCGATCCTGCCGAAGAGCGGCCACGGCATCAACCTGGAGGAGCCGGCGCTGTTCAACCGCCTGCTGGAAGACTTCTTCCACCAGGTCGAGGCGGGACGCTGGGGCGCGCGCGACCCGCGCGCCACCATCCCCTCGATCTACGGCGCCGGAGGCAAGCCCTGAGCGCCGGCAAGCTGGTGATCGAGAAGCGCGGCGGCGTGGGCTGGATCGTGTTCGACTCGCCCGCCAAGCGCAACGCGCTGAACAACGCGATGTGGGCGGGCATCCCGCCGGCCATGGCGCAATTCGACGCCGATCCAGAGGTGCGCTGCGTGGCGTTCCGCGGCGCTGGCACGGAGGCGTTCTCGGCCGGCGCAGACATCTCGGAGTTCGACAAGGTTCGGGCGCAGGAATCCTCGGTCAAGGAATACGACGGCCTGCTCGACCGGGTGCTGCATGCCATCCAGGACTCGCGCAAGGCGTCGGTGGCGATGATCCACGGCTTCTGCATGGGCGGCGGCCTGGAGATCGCGCTCGCCTGCGACCTGCGCTACTGCGGCGAGGGCGCGCAGTTCGCGATCCCTGCGGCAAAGCTCGGCCTCGCCTACAACGTCGAAGGGCACAAGCGGCTGCTGGAGACCGTCGGTCCCGCGAACGCGAAGGAGATCATGTTCCTCGGCCGGCGGTATTCGGCCGACGAAGCGCTGGCGATGGGCATGGTGAACCGGGTGCTGCCCGACAGCGAGCTGGAGATTTTTGTTTCTCAGGTAACTACTACCTTGTCGGAGAACGCGCCGCTCGCGATCGCCAACTCGAAGACCATCATCGAGGAGTACCTGAAGTCCGAGGGCGAGGCCGACCAGGCCGCGATGGCGGCGGCGATGAAGCGCTGCGCCGAGAGCGCCGACTACAAGGAAGGCCGCCGCGCGTTCATGGAGAAGCGCAAGCCGCGTTTCGAAGGGAAATGATCCTGAAGATCCAGAACATCCGAGTGCGCGCGGTCGCCGCGCCGGTCAAGCGACCGCTCGTCACGAGCGCCGGCACCGTCAGCGCGGCCGCGCTGCTGCTGATCGACCTGGAAACCGACGCCGGCGTGGTCGGCCGCTCGTACCTGTTCGGCATCGGCAAGCACAACCTGCCGCCGATCGCCAAGCTGGTCGAGGCGATGGCCGAGATGGTGAAGGGCGACGCGGTGGCGCCGTTCGACCTCGAGAAGAAGCTGCGCGCGCGGTATGCGCTGCTCGGCGTGCACAACATCGTGCTGTTCGCGATGGCCGGCATCGACATGGCGGCGTGGGACGCGCTCGGCCAGGCGCTCGGCCAGCCGCTGGTGCGCCTGCTCGGCGCGACGCCGCGGCCGGTTCCCGCCTACAACTCGAACGGCCTCGGGCTGATGGCGGTGAAGGACCTGGCGAAGGAGGCGCGCGAGCTGGTTGGCGAGGGCTTCTCGGCGATCAAGCTGCGCCTCGGCCGGCCCGACGCGCGCGAGGACCTCGCCGCGATCCGCGCCGTGAAGGAGGAAGTCGGCCCGGACGTGCTGCTGATGACCGACTTCAACCAGGGCCTCAGCGTCGCCGAGGCGCTGAAGCGCGGCCGCATGATCGACGAGGAGGGCGGCGTGTACTGGATCGAGGAGCCGATCCGCGCCGACGATTTCCAGGGCTGCAGCCTGCTGAGAAAGGAAATTCACACGCCGATCCAGATCGGCGAGAACTTCATGGGCCCGGAGCAGATGGCGCAGGCGCTCGCCGCGGGAGCGTGCGACTACGTCATGCCCGACGCCGAGCGCATCGGCGGCGTGACCGGATGGATGCGCGCGGCCGCGCTGGCGCAGGGCGCGGGCATGGAGATGTCGAGCCACCTGTTCCCCGAGGCGAGCTGCCACCTGCTCGCCGCGACGCCGACCTGCCATTGGCTGGAATACATGGACTGGGCCGAGCCGATTCTGAAAAATGGGGTGGTGATGAAAAAAGGTCTGGTGGAAATTCCCGACCGGCCCGGCCTCGGCCTGGAGTGGGACGAAAAAGCGGTGCAGCGCTTCGCGGTTTGATGTTTACCCGGCATTTCCCGCACTGGCCGCCGGGCCAGCCCAGGTCGATCGAGGTGCCGCGGCGCACGGTCTACGGCAACCTCGAGGCGGTCGCGGCGAGGGAGCCGCAGCTCGCGGCGATCGACTACTACGGCAAGCGCCTGTCCTACGCCGAGCTCAAGCGGCAGATCGACGCGGTGGCGGGATTCCTCCAGGTGCGCTGCGGCGTCAAGCGCGGCGACCGCGTCCTGCTCGACATGCAGAACTGCCCGCAGTCCGTCATCGCCTACTACGCCATCCTGCGCGCCGACGGCGTGGTGGTGCCGGTGAATCCGATGAACCGCACCGACGAGCTGCGCCACTACGTGGACGACTCCGATGCGCGCGTCGCCATCGTCGGGCAGGACGTGTTCAGGCATGTCGAGCCGATCCGCGAGCTGAAGCACGTCCTGGTCGCCGCCTACTCCGATTACATCGACCCGGCGATCGACCTGCCGCTGCCGGACTTCGTGCGCGCTCCGCGGCAGGGCTTTCCCGCCGGCGTGCAGTACTGGAAGGATGCGCTGGCCGCAGGACTGCAGCCCGGGCCGCACGAGGCGCAGCTGGAGGACCTCGCGGTGATGCCGTACACGTCCGGCACCACCGGCAAGCCGAAGGGCTGCATCCACACGCACGGCAGCGTGCAGGCCACCACCGTGCCTTACCTGTACTGGCGCGGCGCGCAGGAGCGCAACGTCGTGCTGTCGGCGTTGCCCATGTTCCACGTCACCGGCATGCAGGCGTGCATGAACGCGCCGCTGTTCCTCGGCTCGACGCTGGTGGTGCTGTCGCGCTGGGACCGCGACTGCGCCGCGATGCAGATCGAGCGCGCGAAGGTGACCAACTGGTCGGCGATCACCACCATGATGGTGGACTTCCTCTCCAACCCGAAGCTCGGCCAGTACGACCTCAGCTCGCTCAGGCAGCTCGGCGGCGGCGGCGCGGCGATGCCCGAAGCGCTGGCGCGCAAGCTCGAGGAAGTGATCGGCCTGCCGTTCGTCGAGGGCTACGGCCTGTCCGAGACCATGGCGCCGACGCACATCAACCCGCCGCACCGGCCGAAGCGGCAGTGCGCGGGTATTCCGTTCTTCAATACGGATGCCCGCGTGATCAACCTGGATAGCGGCTCCGAGCTGCCGCCTGATGAGGTCGGTGAAATCATTGTCCACGGCCCGCAGGTCTTCCAGGGCTACTGGAAACAGCCGCAGGCGACCGCCGAAGCGTTTGTCGAGCACGACGGCAAGCGCTTCTTTCGCACGGGAGATCTGGGCTACTACGACCACGAGGGATACTTCTTCATCACCGACCGCCTGAAGCGGATGATCAACTGCTCGGGATTCAAGGTGTGGCCGGCGGAAGTCGAGGCGATGCTGTACGCGCATCCGGCCATTCAGGAAGCCTGCGTCATCGGCGTCCACGACCAGTATCGCGGCGAAACGGTCAAGGCCGTCGTCGTGCTCAGGAGCGGATC
This sequence comes from Burkholderiales bacterium, assembly GCA_036376975.1. GTDB lineage: Bacteria > Pseudomonadota > Gammaproteobacteria > Burkholderiales > SG8-39 > SCGC-AG-212-J23. The sequence continues at coordinate 5,883 of DASUZH010000589.1, forward strand.
GAAGGGCATCGAGCCGAAGGACATCATCGATTGGGCGCGCGAGAGGATGGCCGCTTTCAAGGTGCCGCGATTCGTCGATTTCGTCGAATCGCTGCCGAAGACCGCCACCGGCAAGATCCTGTGGCGCGAACTGCAGGAAAAGGAAAACCGCAAATGAAGTGGCTTCTGTTTTTCGTACTGACGGCAGTTTCTGTTTCAGTGCATGCCCAGGTGGAGATCGAGGCTCCGTGGGCGCGCGCGACCGCGCCGGGGGCCAAGGTCGGCGCCGGCTACTTCACCATCCGCAACAAATCGGACAAGGCCGACCGCCTGGTCGGCGCCTCGTCGGCGGCCGCGGCGCGGGTCGAGACGCACGTCGTGGAGAAGCAGGGCGACGTAATGCGCATGCGCGAGGTGAAGGGCTACGACGTCCCGGCGAGAGGCAGCTTCGAGCTCAAGCCCGGCGGGCCGCACCTGATGCTGGTCGACGTCAAGCGCCAGCTGAAGGCGGGCGAGAAGGTGCCAATCGTGCTGCGCTTCCAGAACGCAGGCGAGGTGAAGGCCGAGCTGGAGGTAAGACCGCTAGGCGGCGCGCCGAAGGCGCACCAGCACTAGGGCGCGAACAGGTGCCGGCCGAGCCACCAGGCGACGCCGGCCATGAAGGCCGAGCAGGGAATCGTCAGGACCCACGCCCACAGCAGGTCGCCGGCCACGCCCCAGCGCACCGCGGAAACCGATTGCGCGGCGCCCACGCCGACGATCGAGCCGGTGATGGTGTGGGTAGTCGACACCGGGATGCCCAGGCCGGTAGCGAGGAACAGCGCCACCGAGCCGGACAGCTCGGCGCAGAAGCCGCCGACCGGACGGATCTTGGTGATGCGCTGGCCCATGGTCTTCACGATGCGCCAGCCGCCGAACAGCGTGCCGAGGCCGATCGCGATGTAGCAGGCGAAGATGACCCAGGTCGGCACCGGGTCGGATGCGCCGGTATAGCCGGCGGCGATCAGCAGCATCCAGATGATGCCGATGGTCTTCTGCGCGTCGTTGCCGCCGTGGCCGAGGCTGTACATCGACGAGGAGACCAGCTGCAGCCTGCGGAACAGGCGGTCGACGCGGCTCGGTGTCGAGCGCCGGAACAGCCAGGAAATGGCGAGCAGCAGCAGGGCGCCGAGCAGGAAGCCGATGAAGGGCGAGATGAAGATGAACGCCACCGTCTTCAGGATGCCGGCCGGGATCAGCGCCCAGGTGCCTGCCTTCGCCACGCCGGCACCGACGATGCCGCCGATCAGCGCGTGCGACGAGGACGAAGGGATGCCGTAGTACCAGGTGATCAGGTTCCAGATGATCGCGCCGGTGAGCGCGCCGAACACGACGTAGTGGTCGATGATGCCCTGGTCGACGATGCCCTTGCCGACGGTGCTGGCGACGCTCAGGTGGAAGACGAATACCGCGACGAAGTTGAAGAACGCCGCCAGCATCACCGCCTGGTAGGGCTTCAGCACGCGCGTCGACACCACCGTGGCGATCGAGTTGGCCGCGTCGTGAAAGCCGTTCATGAAGTCGAACACGAGCGCGACCATCACGAGCGCCACCACCACCCACAGGCTGATCGAGAGCGTCTCCACGCGCTACGAGTTCTCGATCACGATGCCTTCGATGATGTTCGCCACATCCTCGCAGCGGTCGCTGATGGTCTCCAGCAGCTCGTAGATGGTGCGCAGCTTGATCAGCTGCTTCACGTCGGGCTCGTCGCGGAACAGCTTCGACATCGCCGCGCGCAGCACGCGGTCGGCGTCCGACTCCAGGCGGTCGATCTCCTCGCAGGACTTGAGGATGTCCTCCGGCCGCTTGACGTTGGTGAGCAGGCCGACCGCGGTCTTCACCCGCTCGCAGCACATCAGGTTGATCTCGGCCAGCTGCTTCGCCTCCGGCGTGACGCGGCGCAGGTCGTAGAGCGCGATGGTCTCGGTGACGTCCTGCGTCAGGTCGAGGATGTCGTCCATGGTGGTGATCAGCTGGTGGATCTGGTCGCGGTCGAACGGCGTGATGAAGGTCTTGTGCAGCAGCGCGATGGTCTCGTGCGTCACCTTGTCGGCGGCGCGCTCCGAGGCATCGATGCGCTGCGCGTGCGCCTCCAGGTCGGTGAAGGTGCTCAGCATCGCCGCCAGCTCGCGGCTGCCCTCGACGATGCGCTCGGCGTGGGCGTTGAACAGGTCGAAGAAGCGCCCCTCGCGGGGCATCAGGCGTCCGAGCATCGAGTCACTCCTTGGTTCCGAGGCCGCGCGATTGTAAGGCCTTTATTTCGGTTGCATTGAAACCCCATTCGGCAAGCGCTTGTGCGCCGCCCTCGCCGCGCTCGGGGGGCGCACGCCGGACTCCGCCCGGGGTACGGGAGAAGCGCGGCGCGGGCGCGGGCTGCGGCACGCCCGCGACTCCGATAGTGCTTTTCCTGGCCAGGTTGTGAGGATCGCGACGCGCTTCGGACCACGACAGCACCGGCGCGAAGCAGGCGTCGGAGCCCTCGAACACGCGGCACCACTCGTCGCGCGTCTTCGAGCGGAAGGTCTTCTCGAGCAGCGCCTTCATCTCCGGCCAGCGTGCGCGGTCGTGCTGAGGGGGGACGTTCTCCAGCTGCAGTCTCCGGATCAATTCGTCGAAGAAGCGGGCTTCGATCGAGCCGATGGAGACGTGCTTGCCGTCCTTCGTCTCGTAGACGTTGTACCAGGGCGCGCCGGTGTCGAGGATGTTGTCGCCGCGAACCTCGTTGAACTGTTTTGCATGCAGAAAACCGGAAAACATTGCCGCCAGCAGCGAAGCGCCTTCGACCATCGCCGCGTCGATCACCTGTCCTTTGCCGGAGCGCTGCGCCTCGATCAGGCCGCAGGCGACGCCGAAGCCGAGCAGCATGCCGCCGCCGCCGAAGTCGCCGACCAGGTTGAGCGGCGGCACCGGCGCCTCGCCGCGGCGGCCGATGGCGTGCAGCACGCCGGAGAGCGCGATGTAGTTGATGTCGTGGCCGGCGCGCGGCGCGAGCGGGCCGTCCTGCCCCCAGCCGGTCATGCGGCCGTAGACCAGGCGCGGGTTGCGCGCCAGTGCAACGTCCGGGCCGAGGCCGAGCTTCTCCATCACGCCAGGACGCATTCCCTCTATGAGGGCATCTGCTTTTGAGATCAGGGAAAGAGCTGTTTCCGCAGAAGCGGAATTCTTCAAGTCCAGGGTGACCGAGCGCTTGCCGCGCATCATCACGTCCTCCGCGCGGCCGCGCCCGAGGCCGAGGTCGCCCGCCACCGGGCGGTCGATCACCAGCACGTCGGCGCCCATGTCGGCGAGCAGCATGCCGGCGAACGGCGCCGGGCCGATCGACTCGAACTCGAGGATGCGAATGCCGGCGAGCGGTCCCGCCATCAGTCCAGCTTCACGCCGAGCTGGCGGATGACGGCGCCCCAGCGCTCGTTGAGGTCGCGCGCCGCGCGCATCGTCTCGGCCGGCGCCAGCCCCGACACCTCGGCGCCGCCTTTCTCCATCAGCTCGCGCACGTCGGGGTGCGCGATGGCGCGGCCGAGGTGGCGGTACACCGCGTCGACGGTCTGCGGCGTCATGCCGCCGGGGCCCCAGAACCACAGGTAGCCCCACATGCCGACGTCGTAGCCGGCCTCGCGCATGGTCGGCAGGTCGGGCAGCGCCTTGTTGCGCGTCTCCGCCGCCCAGGCGACCAGCTTCACCTTGCCGGTGCGCGCGTTGGCCATCCCGGTCGGCGCGCCGTCGAAGAACAGCTGCACGCGGCCGGTGAGGTGGTCCTTCATCGCGTCGCCGCTGCCTTTGTAGGGCACGTGCTCGATCTCGATCCCGGCGAGGCGCTTGAAGTTCTCCGCGTTGAGGTGCGAGGTGGTGCCGGGGCCGAAGGACGCGTAGTTCAGCTTGCCGGGATTCGCCTTCGCGTACGCGACCAGCTCCTGCACGGTGTTGAACGGCGCCGAAACGTGCGCGGTGAGAACCGTCGCCGCGCGCGTCCCGGTCGCGATGGGGGTGAAGTCGCGGAACACGTCCCAGGGCGGCGCCTTGTACAGGTGCGGCAGCTGGACGTGGATCGCGATCGTGTAGAGCAGGGTGTGCCCGTCGGGCGCCGCGGCCATCACTTCGCGCGCGCCGATGGCGGTCGAGGCGCCGGGCTTGTTCTCCACCACCACCACCGAGCCGAGCGACTCGCCCATCCTGTGCGCGATGGCGCGCGCCTCGATGTCGGTCTGCCCGCCGGGCGGGAACGGCACCACGATGCGCACCGGCTTGCCCGGCAGCGGGTAGGTCTGCGCTGCGGCGGCAAAAGCGAGCATCCAGCCGAGCGCGACAAGGCTGATTTTCATGGGCACCTCCTCCGGGGCCTAGTCTATATTCATACCGCCATGCCCGCGCGCCACCCCGAGCGCATCGTCTGCCTGACGGAGGAGACCACCGAGACGCTCTACCTGCTCGGCGAGGAGCGCCGCATCGTCGGCATCTCCGGCTACACCGTGCGCCCGCCGCGCGCCCGCCAGGAGAAGCCGCGCGTGTCCGCGTTCCTCAGCGCGAAGAACGAGAAGATCCTCGCCCTCAAGCCCGACCTGGTGCTCGGCTTTTCCGACCTGCAGGCCGACATCCTGCGCGACCTGGCGAAGGCCGGCCTCAACGTGATGGTGTTCAA
>DASUZH010000590.1:0-4547 GCA_036376975.1 Burkholderiales bacterium
CACCGCTTCTTCGTCGACGGCTCGCCGCAGATCGGCGACGTGTGCTTCGGGCACACCACCAGCACGCCGTGCACCTCGAAGGACAACTGGCACACCATCCTGGTCGGCGGCCTGAACCAGGGCGGGCGCGGCTACTACGCGCTCGACGTCACCGACCCCGACAACCCGAAAGGGCTGTGGGAGCTGAAGGGCGGCACCGGCGCGACCTGCCTGACCGATGCCGAGGCCAACGGCGGCACCTTCGCCGAGGACTGCAACATCGGCGCGACCTTCGGCAACCCGATCATCGTCAAGCGCCCGCTCGACGGCCGCTGGGTGGTGCTGCTCACCTCCGGCTACAACAACGTCAGCCCGGGCGACGGCAGGGGCTACCTGTACGTGGTCGACGCGCAGACCGGCCTGATCCTGCGCCGCATGAGCACCGGCGAGGGCAACGCCCCGAACCCGAGCGGCCTCGCGCGCATCAACGCCTGGGTGGACGACGCGTTGAACAACAACCTGGCCCTCACGGTGTACGGCGGCGACCTGCTGGGCAACATGTGGCGCTTCCAGCTCGACAACACCGCCACCGTGCCGCGCCACAACGTGACCAAGCTCGCCGTGGTGACCGATCCGTCGGGCGTGGCGCAGCCGATCACGGTGCGGCCGGAGCTGGCGCAGATCGACAACCAGCGCGTAGTCTACTTCGGCACCGGGCGCTTCCTCGGCTCGACCGACAAGGCCAGCCTGCAGCGGCAGAGCATCTACGCCATCAAGGACACCATGACCGGGGTCAGCTCGGGGAGCAATGCGTTCGTCGACATGACGCGCAGCGGCATCGACATCCCGGGCTTCGTCAAGCAGACGCTGACCGAGAACACCACCGACACGCGCACCGTCACGACCATCAACCCGGTGAGCTGGACGGCGGACGGCGGCTGGTTCATCGACCTGCCCGACGGCGGCACCGGCGACGAGGCGGCCGAGCGGGTCAGCGTCGACCCGATCATCCAGCTCGGCACGCTGGTGGTGCCGTCGAACGTGCCGAGCAGCGAGACCTGCGTGGCGGGCGGCTTCGGCTGGGTGAACTTCCTCAACATCCGCGACGGCGGCACGGTGCAGACCGGCACCACCGGCACCCCGGCGAGCGTCAAGGTGTCCGGCTCGCTGATCGTCGGCATCAACGTGGTGAAGATCGGCGAGAACATCAAGACCATCGTCACCACCGCCGACAACCAGCAGCTCACCAAGGAGACGCCGGTGTCGCCGTCGACCCTGGAGGGCCGGCGCGTCACCTGGCGTGAGCTGGTCGTCGAGTAGCGCTCTGCCGCGGCTGGGCGGCGCGCTGGCGGCCTCGGCCGCGCTGCACGCCACCCTGGTCGCAGGGCTGGACGCCCTGCCCTGGGCCGCGCCGCGGGCCGCGCGCGACGCGGTGCGGCTGGAGGTCGCCCTCCAGCCCGCGCCGGAGGCGAAGGTGGAAGCGCCCTCGCCGGTTCCGCCGCTGCGGCAAGCGGCAGTGGCCGCCCCGGCGCCGCTCCCGGCGCCGGCGCCCGTAGCCCCGTATCTCCTGTCGAAGGAGCTGGACGTGAAGCCGGCCGCGCAGTCCCACGTGCAGCCGGCCTATCCGAACGACGCCTACCTGCGCGACATCACCGGCCGGGTCGTCGTGCGCCTCTTTATCAACGAAGAGGGCGCGGTCGAGAAGGCGGTCATCGTGCTGGCCGAGCCGCCGGGCCATTTCGAGGAAGCGGTCGAGCGCGCCTTCCTCGCCACGCGCTTCTCGCCGGGCATGAAGCAGGGCCGCCCGGTGAAGGTGCAGATGGTGGTCGAAGTCCGCTACGACGCCCCCGCGGCCGCGGCGGCGAAATAGCGTGTTGCGCTGCCTCCTGTTGCTGCTGTGCGCAGTCCTGGCCGGCGCCGCCGCGCCGGTCGCGGCGCAGGACGACGCCCGCATCGCCGACCTGGCGAAGCGCGCCCGCGAAGGCAGCGTCGAGTCGCGCGCGGAGCTGGAGAAGCTCGCCACGGCGGGCAACACGCTGGCCGAGTACCGCATGGGCCACCTGCGCCTGTCAGGTCGCGGCGCGACGCGCAGCGAGGCCGCCGCGCTGGAGTGGTTCGAGCGCGCCGCGAAGAAGGAGCACCTGCCTTCGGCGCACGACGCCGGCGCGATCCGCGAGATCGGCGCCGCGGAGCTGCGCAACCCGCAAGAGGCCTTGCGCTGGTACCGCTACGCCGCCGAGCGCGGCTACGCGCACTCGCAGGCCAGCCTCGGCAACATGCTGATCGAGGGCATCGGCACGCCGCGCGACGCCGAGCAAGGACGCGCCTGGCTGGAGAAGGCGGCCGCGCAGAAGCAGCCGCGCGGCCAGTACCTGCTGGGCATGCTCGACTACAGCGGGCGCGACGTGGAGCGCGACTACGAGCGCGCCTTCGAGCTGATCCGCCCCGCGGCCGAGGGCCGCGACCGCGCGGCGCAGTACCAGCTCGCGCAGATGTACGGCACCGGGCGCGGCGTCGAGCTGGACCAGGCGCTCGCGCTCGACTGGCTGCGCAAGGCGGCCAACCAGCGCCTGCCCGACGCGCAGCACCTGCTCGGCGTGGTGTACCTGCGCGGCCTGTACGGCGTGAAACCCAATCCGAAGACCGCCGCCGAGTGGTTCCGGCGCGCGGGCACGCAGGGCCACGCCGGCGCGCAATACGACCTCGGCCTGGTCTACTACAACGGCTGGGGCGTGGAGCGCGACCCGCGCCAGGCGCTCGGCTGGATCAACGAGGCGGCGAAGAACGGCCACCCGCAGGCGCAGGAGACGCTGCAGAAGTTCCGCGAGATCCGGCGCGACGACCCGAACGCGGTGCGCGACGTGCCGCTGACGCAGCCGCAGGACAGCAACTAGCTAGCCGGAAGCGCCCCGCTCGCGCGTCAGCTCGCGCGGCAGCGTGAACACCACGTGCTCGGTGATGCCCTCGAGCGCCTGCACTTTCTGCGCGCCGAGCGCCTTCAGCCGCTCGATCAGCTCGTTCACCAGCACTTCCGGCGCCGAGGCGCCGGCGCTGATGCCGACGCGCTTCTTGCCGGCGATCCACTCCGGGCGCAGCTCGGCGGCGCTGTCGACCATGTAGGCCTGCGCCCCCATGTGCTCGGCCACCTCGCGCAGGCGGTTGGAGTTCGAGCTGTTGGGCGAGCCGACCACGATCACCACGTCGCACTTGGGCGCCATGAACTTGACTGCGTCCTGGCGGTTCTGCGTGGCGTAGCAGATGTCGTCGCGCTTCGGCCCGCGGATGTCGGGAAATCTCGCCTTCAGCGCCGCCACCATGGTGGCGGCGTCGTCCACCGACAGCGTGGTCTGCGTGACGTAGGCGAGGCGCGACGGGTCCCGCGGCGCGAGCTGCGCCACGTCCTCGGGCGTCTCGACCAGGTGCATGCCGTTGGTCGCCTGCCCCATCGTGCCCTCGGCCTCGGGGTGGCCCTTGTGGCCGATCATCACCACCTCGTAGCCCGAGCGCAGCATCTTGCTCACCTCGACGTGCACCTTGGTGACCAGCGGGCAGGTGGCGTCGAACACCTTCAGGCCGCGGTGCTCGGCGTGCGCCCGCACCGCCTTCGCCACGCCGTGCGCGCTGAACACCACGATCGCGCCGGCCGGCACCTCGTCGAGCTCCTCGACGAACACCGCGCCCTTGGCGCGCAGGTTCTCCACCACGTACTTGTTGTGCACGATCTCGTGGCGCACGTAGATCGGCGCGCCGTACTGCTCGAGCGCGCGCTCGACGATCTCGATCGCGCGCTCGACGCCGGCGCAGAAGCCGCGCGGGTTAGCGAGTAAGACGTCCATCGCCCAGTCTCTCACGGCCGAGGAAGCTTTCCAGGATCAGCAGCACCGCGCCGACGGTAATCGCCGAATCGGCGACGTTGAAGGCCGGCCAGTGCCAGCCGGCGGCGTGGAAATCGAGGAAATCGACCACGCAGCCGATGCGCACGCGGTCGATGGCGTTGCCGAGCGCCCCGGCCAGCACCAGCGCCAGCGCGCCGCAGAACAGCCGCTTGCCCGGGTTCTTCACGATCAGCACCGACACTACCGCCGAGGCGACCAGCGCGAAGCCGGTGAACAGCGGCGTCTGCCAGCCTGCAGCGCTGGCGAGGAAGCTGAACGCGGCGCCCTTGTTGCAGGTGAGCACCAGGTTGAAGAAGCCGGTCACCGGCACCGCCGGGTGGCGGCCCTCGAAATAGCCCAGCACGATCCACTTCACCAGCTGGTCGATGACGATCAGCAGGGCTGCGAAGCCGAACCAGGGGGCGGCCCTACGCATACTTGCGGCCCTCGCCGGGTCCCTTGAGGTTGCTCTGGCAGCGGCCGCACAGGCCCTCGCCGTTCACGTCCGGCCGGTAATGCCAGCAGCGCTCGCATTTCGGATGCTGGCTCGGTCGCACCTGGGTTTCTCCGGCGACGCGCGCCGAGGAGGTCAGGAACACGTACTTCAGGTCGTCGCCGAGCGAGTCGAGCAGCGCCCGGTCCTCGCCCTGCGCGCCGAGCTCGACCTCGGCCTGCAGCGACGAGCCGACCTTG
>DASUZH010000591.1:0-2145 GCA_036376975.1 Burkholderiales bacterium
CTTGTACTTGTCGAGGTTGATGATCAGCGACACCTCGGCGTTGTAGAAGCCCGGGTCGACGCGGAACTTGGTCTTCTCCTGCCAGTTGAGGTCGAACAGGGCGTGGATCGGCCAGCCGTAGCCGTCGATCACGCCGCGCTCCAGCGCCGTATACACCTCGCCCGGCGCCGTAGTCATCACCTGCGCGTTCATCGACTGGAAGAACTCGCGGTACACCGGCGTGATGCGGATCTTCAGGCCGGTGAGGTCGGGCTTGTCGATCTTCTTGTTGACGTAGAGGTGGAAGGGCGTGAACTCCACCACCTTGGCGAGGTAGCGCATGTTGCCCTTCTCGGCCCAGATCTTGTTGATCAGGTCGTAGCCGCCGTTCTTGCGCTGCTCGGCGGCGCTGGTCTCCGACAGCTTGAGGAAGTCCGCCTCGGGCATCACGTTGGTGTAGAACGCGCCGGTGCTGAAGCCCATGTCGACCACGCCGGTCTTCACCGCGTTGCCGACCTCGAAGGTGGGGATCGCCTTCGGCCCGCCGATGAAGTTGATCTGCAGCGCGCCCTTGCCTTCCTTGTTCACCTTCTCGACCCACTCGACGGTGCGCTTGACGTAGAACTGGTTTTCCGGGAACGCGCTCACCAGCCGCAGGGTGACCTCTTGAGCCTGAGCCAGGAGCGGGGTGAGTGCCAGGGCGACGACGACGCTGCGCTTCATGGTTTCCTCCTCTAAAGGAACAGCGAGGTTAGGCGTCGGGATGTTTATTTGTCAAATCAATGATGCTCATGATATGAATCACGATCATGAATGTACGCGACGTCGACCTGAACCTGCTCCGGGTGTTCGATTCGGTGCTGCATGAGCGGGGCGTGACCGCCGCGGCGGCGCGCCTCGGCCTGACCCAGCCTGCGGTGTCCAACGCCCTGGCGCGGCTGCGGGCGCAGTTCGGCGACCCGCTCTTCGTGCGCACCGCCGGCGGCATGGACGCGACGCCCTTCGCGCGCGAGCTGGCGGAGCCGGTCAGGCAAGCGCTTGCCCTGCTGGAATCGGCGCTCGCGCACGGCCCCGGCTTCGACGCCGCGACTTCCACCCGCGCCTTCCGCTTCTACATGTCGGACGTCGGCCAGGTCGAGTTCCTGCCGCCGCTGGTCGAGCGCGTGCAGCGCGCCGCGCCGGGGGTGCGGCTGGAGGCGGTCGGCCTGGAAGTCGAGGACATCGCCGCGGCGCTGGCGGCGGGCGCGCTCGACCTGGCGGTCGGCTTCCTGCCGGGCCTGGGCGCGCCGGTGCTGCGCGAGGCGCTGTTCCGCGATCCTTACGCCGTCCTCATGCGCGCCGACCATCCGGCCGCCGACGGCATGACGAAGAAGAAATTCCTCGAGGCCTCGCACGCGCTGGTGTCGTACCGCGGCGGCCACCGCGTGATCGAGGAGGCGCTCGAGCGCGCCGGCGTCGCGCCGCGCGTCGCGCTGCGCGTGCCGCACTTCACCGTGATGCCGATGGTGCTCGAGCGCAGCGACCTGCTGCTCACGCTGCCGGCGCGCGTCGCGCGCGTCTACGAACGGCGCGGCAATCTCGTTTCCAGGCCGGTGCCGATTCCGATGCCCTCCGCCGAAGTCGCCGTGCACTGGCACGAGCGCTTCGAGGCGGACTCGGGCAACCGCTGGCTGCGCGCCCTGATCGTGGAGCTGTTCGCGAGTTGACGTCGCCCCCGCGAAAGCGGGGGTCCATGGGTTCCCGCTTTCGCGGGAACGACAGCTCGCCGTTTTACTTCAATGAATCCGACAGAGCCTTCAGCTCCTTGGTGGGCTCCGGCGCGCGCTTCATCAGGTGCTCCCAGTAGGCGTCGTAGGCGAGCTGGCGGTGCTTCGGCCCGAGGTCGACGATCTGGATGCCGGCCTGCTTGATCTTCGCGGCGTCGGCGGCCTGGCGCTCGGCGACCCAGCGCACGTTCTCCGTCTCCAGCCAGCCCGCCATCTTGTCGAGGAAGGCGCGCTGGTCCGGGCGCAGCGAATTCCACTTCGCCTGGTTGACCAGCACGTTGACGATCACGTTGTAGAAGCCCGGGTCGAGGCGATACTTGGTGTGCGCGCCCCAGCCGAGGTCGAACATGCCGATCGCCGGCCAGCCGTAGCCGTCGACCACGCCCCGCTCCAGGGCGGT
>DASUZH010000592.1:0-9215 GCA_036376975.1 Burkholderiales bacterium
GTGGTCGACGCTGCCGTCAACGCCGCCGCCAACCTGAGACTGAGCTATGTCGCGCTGGTCGAGAACCGGCTGGACGAGGGATCGATGGCGCTCCTGATAGCCGACATCAACAAGCTGATCGCGCTGGTAGAGGGCGTGAAGGCCAAGTGAACACCCGGGGAACTCGATGACGCCTGCTGAGATCCGCAACGCGACCCTGTCACAGCTGCGTGCAGCGCGCACCGACATGCTGTCCGCAGAGTGGACGCTGGCCCTGGAGGGCAAGGACGCGAAAACCCAGAAAGAGGCCGCGCAGCGGTTCATGCGCGTCCACCACGCCGTTCAGCAGCTCGAGAACGCCGAGCTGGCGAAGATCAGGGACGCGCTGCTGGAGAACGAGAAAGAGCTGGCCAAGGGCACGGCGAGGCTGGGGAAGGCGCTCAAGAACTTGAATCAGGTAAAGAGCGTGCTCAACGCGGCAAGCAGTCTTCTGGGAGTCGTGGCGAAGATCGTGCCGCTGCTTCTATAGGGGGTCGAATGATCCGCACAAAGTCCTCATTGCCGGCGCTGCTCGCGCTGCCGCTGGCCGCCTGTTCCGTGCTCGCTCATGCCGCCACCGAATGGGGGACGGTCGAGTGCTCCACTACTCACGTGACCGCGCACAACCCGGGACTGGCCAGGGTCTCGGATACCCTGCTCTGCTTCGAGGGGTATCTCAGCAACTTCGATACCGCCAAGAACCGGGACGAGGATCACCCGCCGCGCGGCGTGCCGTACTGGATCGCGCACCGGGTCAAGAAGACCCGCTCGTCTCCCGAAAGCCGCGCCCGCCCGCGCGCCTGGTTCACGCTGCCGGACCTGGCGCGCGACGGCCTCGCGCCGACCGACGACAGCTACAAGTTCTCCAAGAAGTTCCGCGACAAGCACGCCAACTGGTACGAGCGCGGACACCTCGCGCAGAAGTACCTGGCCGAGCGCCTCGGCGAGTCGGCCGGCTGGTTCACGCACAACGTCGCGAACGCCGTGCCGCAGAAGGGCCAGTTCAACAAGACCGCCTGGCTCTCGCTGGAGTGCCTGACGGGCGCCTGGGCCAACCAGTACGGAGAAGTGTGGGTGGTCACCGGCCCGATCTTCGTCAACGGCAAGCCGACCCGCTGGCTGAAGTCGGACAACCACAAGAAGGCGCTCGCCGTCGCCATCCCGGATTCGCTGTTCAAGATCGTGGTGCGCAAGGCGAAGGATGACGCCTGGGAAGTGCTCGCCTTCATCTACCCGCAGGAGCACGACGCCTACAGGCAGCCCAAGCCCTGGGACGAGGCGACCTACCTGACCTCGGTCGCGCAGATCGAGAAGCTCACCGAGGAGCAGTTCTTCGTCGGCAGGGCCGACAAGACCACGCCGCCGAAGAGCAAGGCATCGAAGAGAGTCTGGCCGGTGAAGAAGGAATCCTACGACACCGGCTGCAAGCCCATGGCAAAGGACATCGCATGACTACCTCCACAACTGCGCGAGACGACGATCCGGCGGTCCCGGTCACCGCAGCCGTCCTCGACGAAGTCGCCGACGCCATCAAGCTCCTCGATCACGCGGTGTCGTCCGGATTTGCCAATGCCACCACCAAGGAGACCCTTCCCGAAACCGTGGTTGCGTCGATCAAGCAGATCGGCGCCCTGGTGCGGATCACGGAGTGGCGGGCGAAGGACAAGCCCGCCGACGAAGGCGGCTCGTCCAGGACCATCAAGGCGTCGGAGTGGGCGGACTTCGAATCGGCGTACTACAAGCTGGCTCGCTTCATGAGCCCCGTAACCGCCCGCACGCTTGCCGACACGGAGAACGCGGGGCGCGGCTGGTCGGATTCGCCGGCCCAGCGCTTCACCAGGCTGCTCTGGCTGGTGGCGATCTGCTACGCCACGTTCATCGTCCTCGGCGAATGGGCGCAGATGCGCTATGGGCCGGTGCAGGAGGGCGACGTCGACATCCCCAACACCCTGCTGCAGTTCTTCCAGATCCTCATTCCCTACGCATACGGCGGTCTAGGGGCTTGCGCATCGCTGCTGCGCGCCGGACATGCGTACATCTACGAGCGATCGTTCGACGTGCGCCGCAAGCCGGAGTACTGGAACCGGGTGGTTCTCGGCACGATCAGCGGCGGCGCCATCATCCTGTTCGTCAACTACGTGAGCGGCGACAACGGCACCGAGATCAAATTGAGCGGCGCCGCGCTCGGCTTCATCGGCGGCTACAGCACCGACTTTCTGTTCAACACGATCGAGCGCGTGGTGGCGGCGATCCTGCCGAAGGTCGGGATCTCGTCGGTGCGGCAGGACACCACCCCGAAGCCGGCCCTCGACGTCACCAGCGGCGGGCTGACGCTCAAGGATCTGCTGGAGAAGTACGACGGCGCCGCCGACGCCGACAAGGCGATGTACAAGGCGCTGATCGAGAAGCTGCGCGACCGGATCTAGGGCCGCGCGCGGCGCTCGAAAGGGTAGAGCCGGCGCTCGCCGGCGCGGCGGATCGCCTCGATGCTGTACAGGCGGCTGTGGAACGAGTCGAGCGCCTTGAGGATCTGCAGGCGCAGGAACTCCGCGCCCGACATCGACTCCGACTCCCACTTGCGGTGCTCGCCGCGCGCGAAGATCTCGGCGGCGTAGTCGCCGACGATGCCCATCTCCTCGCGGCAGTGCGGGTCGCTGATCGCCGCGGCGGCCTCGCGGCAGAGCTGCTCGACGCGCCGCAGCTCGTCCGCGCGCTGCGACCAGTCGGCGCGGTGGAAGGCGAAGATCTCTTGCAGCGCGGCGTGACGCGCCCGCGCTTCGTCGATGTCGGAGTAGGACACTGCCCGACGATTCTCCCGAAGACGCCGGGCGCTTTCAATCGCCCGGCCGGAGAATCGAGGATTCCGCTACGCCCTGTCGGCGCGACTCCTACTGGGGAATCGCCGCAGCCTTGCGCTCGAGCAGCGCCGAGAAGTTGCCGAGCGACAGGAGGTGGAGATAAATCCGCGCGAGAAAGCCCTTGCGCATCAGGTTTTTCAGCTGCGCGGCGTTCAGGTTCTCCAGCTTGGCCTCGGCGACGCGCTGCATGCCGCTGAGCTGCATCGCGCCGCCGCCTTTGTCCTTGTTGAGCGTTGCCTGCATGGTGAAGGGCTCGAGCAGGCCGTAGTCGGCCAGCACCGCGCACATCTCGCGGCTGCGCTCGAGGTCGGCCTCGTACTCGGTGAGAAGCTTCTGGATGTCGCTCCACTTCGCGGTCGGCTTGCCCTCGGCGTCGAACATCGCTTCGCCGCCCTCGTCCACCGCCGCCTTCTCGACGCAGATCAGGCGGTCCTTCTGCTCGACCTGGTTCAGCGTGACGCGCGCCATGCAGAACGGGTAGCGCCGCGCATAGGCGGGCACGTAGACGTTCTTCGCCCAGGCGCCGTCGGCGAAGAACAGGTTCTCCCCCGCGGCGATGCCGAGCACGGCGACCGTGGCGTAGGTCTTGCCGGCGTCGCCGGTGGTGAACACGATCGGGTACTCGCGCGCCACGACCTGGAACTCGGTGTGGCTGATCGGCACCGCGTTGCCGCGGCGCAGGAATTCCGGCACCTCGCCCGCCGGCGGCAGCCGCAGCTTGTGGGTCTTGAGGAGCGGGACGACCTCCTGGTAGCCGAACGGCGGCGCTATCTGCTGGGCCATGGTCGGGCGATAATACTTTATAATCCGCAGCCTTCCACGGGGTGGTAGCTCAGCTGGGAGAGCGTCGCGTTCGCAATGCGAAGGTCGAGGGTTCGATCCCCTTCCACTCCACCATCAGCTTTCCTTCACTAGCCAAATAGCCCTCCGGCGCCGGCGTTACTATCGCGGCATGGAGACGTTTCGCCCGGTAGCGGCCTGGCTGCAGCGGATCGTGGACAAGCTCGATCCGCACGAGGGCCGCTACCGCATGCTGTTCGAGTCGAGCCCGCTGCCGATGTGGGTGTTCGACGCCGGCACGCTGCGCTACCTGGCGGTGAACGACTCGGCGGTGCGGCTCTACGGCTACAGCCGCGAGGAGTTCCTGCTGATGACCGTGGAGGACCTGCGCGTGCCGGGGGAGGGCGAGGCGTTCCGCGAGTTCCTGCGCCGCGAGTCGGGCACCGTGCACCGCGGCCTGTTCCGCCACCTGAAGAAGACCGGCGAGCTGATCGACGTCGAGAGCGTCGGCCACTTCGTGCGCTGGCGCGGCCGCGACGCGCGCCTGGTGATGATCAACGACGTCACCGAGCGCCTGCGCATCCAGATGCGCCTGCGCGCGCTGTCGCAGCGGCTGCTCGAGGTGCAGGAGGACGAGCGCCGCAGCCTGGCGCGCGACCTGCACGACGACATCGGCCAGGCGCTGACTGCGCTGAAGATCCAGCTGGAGTCGCTGGCGAAGGCGGGCGAGGAAACCCCCAGGCGCGTCGACGAATGCGTGGAGACGACGCGCCATACCCTCGAGCGCGTGCGCCAGCTTTCGCTCAGCCTGCGGCCGCTGCAGCTCGACGACCTCGGCCTGGTCGCCGCGCTGCGCTCGCACCTCGACCGGCAGGCCGGGCTCGGCGGCCTGGCGCCGCACTTCGACTCCGGCGAGGCGCCGCCGCAGCTGCCGCCCGAGATCGAGACCGCGTGCTTCCGCGTCGCGCAGGAGGCGATCACCAACGTGCTGCGCCACGCGCGCGCCCGCAACCTGTGGCTGCGCCTGTTCACCGCCGGCGACCGGCTCGCGCTTTCGGTGCGCGACGACGGCGGCGGCTTCGACCCGGAGGCGGCGCGGCGGCGCGCCGCGGCCGGCGGCAGCATGGGCCTCGCCGGCATGGAGGAGCGGGTGGCGATCGCCGGCGGCTCGATCGAGCTGCGCTCGGCGGCCGGACAGGGAACGGTTTTGCTGGCAACATTTCCCCTGCAGCGTGCCGCGGGAGACCGGGACCGATGATTCGCGTCGTACTGGCTGACGACCATGCGCTGGTCCGCGCGGGCATCCGCTCGCTCCTCGGCAACATGGCCGAGGTGCAGGTGGTGGGCGAGGCGTCCAGCGGCGAGGAGGCGATGCTGCTCGCCGAGAGCGAGCGCCCGGACGTGATCCTGATGGACATCGCGATGAAGGGCATCAGCGGCCTGGAGGCCGCCGCCCACCTGCGCGAGAGCCATCCCGGCGTGCGGGTGGTGATCCTCTCCATGCACTCGGGCGAGGAGTACGTCCTGCAGGCGCTGCGCGCCGGCGCGGTGGGCTACCTGCTGAAGGACGCCGCCACCGGCGAGCTCGAGCTCGCCCTGCGCAGCGTGATGCGCGGCGAGAGCTGGCTGAGTCCCGCGGTGTCGCGGCAGGTGGTCGAAGGCTACGTGCAGCGCGTCGGCGGCGACGCCGCGCCCGACGTGCTGACCGCGCGCCAGCGCGAGGTGCTGAAGCTGGTCGCCGGCGGGAAGAGCACCAAGGAAATCGCCTTCCTCCTCAACCTCTCGGTGAAGACCGTGGAGACGCACCGCGCGCAGATCATGGAGCGGCTGGGAATCCGCGACGTGGCCGGTCTGGTGCGCTACGCGCTGCGCACCGGGCTCGTCCCGCCCGAGGGATGACTACTTTGTCCGCGGGCACGACAACTTTTGCCCGCGGGCTGACAACTTCTCACAGGGAATCGGGGATTTCCTAGCCCCCCCTCGGGGACCCCCCGATTACCCCCGCAGGGAGGGGGGCCGTACTCTGGGTCGCATGGCAGCCGTCCGACCCCGTACCCGCCGCATCGCCATCGCCGACGACAGCCCCGCGTTCGTCTCGGCGGTGTCGACCTACGTCGAGAGCCTGCCCGGCTACGAGCTGGCGGGCACCGCGCGCACCTCGGTGCAGGCGCTGGCGCTGATCGAGAGCCAGTTGCCCGACGTGCTGCTGCTCGACCTCGGACTGCCGCCGATGCGCGGCCTCGAGTTCGTGCGGCGGCTGAAGGCGCGGCCCGGCGGCCCCGCCGTGGTGGCGATGACGCTGTTCCACACCCCCGAAGCCGCGGCCGAAGCGCGCCGCGCGGGCGCCGACGCCCTGGTCGGCAAGGAAGCTTTTGTCTCCGGCCTGAACCAAGCGCTCGCACAGCTTTTCCCCGCCGCCGGCTAGCGATGAGCGCCGGGCTGCCGAAGCAGGCCCTCATCGAGGAGCGCTTTCGCGCCACGTTCGACCGCGCCGCGGTCGGCATCGCGCACATCGGCGAGAACGGCCGCTTCGAGCTGGTCAACCGCAAGCTTTGCCAGCTCCTCGGCTACTCGCGCGAGGAGCTGTCCGGGCTGACGGTGCTCGACGTGTCGCATCCGCAGGACCGCGAGGCCGCGCCGAGCGAGCGGCGCAGGGCCCGCCGGCGCGAGCCGGAGTCGTTCTCGGCGGTCAGGCGCTACCTGCGCAAGGACGGCACGCCGGTCTGGATGGAGGTGGCGATCTCGCTGGTGCGCGGCGTCGACGGCGCGCCGAGCTACGAGATCGCGGTATTCGAGGACATCACCGCGCGCCGCGAGGCCGAGACCGCCCTGCAGCGCAGCGAGCGGCGCTTCCGCGCGCTGCTGGAAAACAGCGCCGACGGCATCGTGCTCGCCGACGGCGACGGCTGCATGATCTACGGCAGCCCCGGGTCGCGCCGCACGATGGGCTACGCGCTGGGCGAGACGGTCGGCACGCAGGTCGCGGAGCTGGTGCACCCCGAAGATCGCGCTGCCTTTGTCGCCCTGCTGGCGGCGGCGAAGAGCCGGCCCGGCGTGACGCACGACATGCGCATGCGGGTGCGCCACAAGAACGGCCGCTACCGCCTGGTCGAGGGCACGCTCACCGACCTGCGCGCCGACGAGAGCGTCGGCGCCATCGTGCTCAACTACCGCGACATCACCGACCGGGTGGAAAGCGAGCGGCAGCGGCGCGAAGCCGAGCAGCACATGGCGCGGCTGAAGACGATGTATGCCGCGCTGAGCGCGGCCAACGAGGCGATCCTGCGCGCCAAGTCGCCCGAGGAGATGTTCCGCAACGCCTGCGAGATCGCGGTCGAAACCGGCGGCTTCCTGCTCGGCACCGTCTTCATGCTCGACGCGGCGAGCGGCGTGCTGGAGCGCGTCGCGGCGAGCGGGCCGGCGGCGGCGATGCGCGACGAGCTGCCGCCCTCGATCGACCCCAACCACCCCGGCGGGCAGAGCATCATCGGCCTCGCCTGCCGCAGCGGCGAGCCGCAGGTCAGCAACGACTACCAGAACGACCCGCGCACCACCGGGCGCCGGCGCCTCAACCGCCGCTACGTGGTGCGGGCCGCCGCGGTGTATCCGCTGCGCATCAACGGGCGCACCGCGGGCATCTTCGGCCTGCAGCACGCCGAGAAGGACGTGTTCTCGATCGAGCTCGCCGCGCTGCTGCAGCGCCTGGCCGACAACATCTCGTTCGCGCTGGCGAACTTCGAGCGCGAGGAGCGCTTCCGGGCGGTGGTCGACGCGGCCAACGAGGGCATCCTGGTGTACGACCGCGAGCACCGCATCGTCGCCGCGAACGCCGCCGCCGAGCGCATCATCGGGGTCGCCGCCGGCGAGCTGATCGGCAAGCCGGGCTTCACCTCGCTGTTCCCCTGCGTCAACGGCGACGGCTCGCCGCTCGCGCCGGAGGACCGGCCGACGCGCATCACCGCGCGCACCGGCGTGCCGCTCACCGACCGCATCGTCGGCATCGTGCATCCCGGCGGCGCCACGACCTGGGTCTCGGTCAACACCGCCTTCCTGCGCCGCCCGGGCGACAGCGGCTACTACGGCCTGGTGTCGACCATCGGCGACGTCACCGCGCAGCGCAGCGCCGAGCAGGACATGCGCCGCTTCCGCGCCGCTCTGAACGCCTCGGCCGACTCCATCTTCCTGGTCGACGCCGAGGCGATGCGCATCATCGACGTCAACGACGCCGCCGCCCACAACCTCGGCTACGCGCGCGAGGAGCTGCTCGGGCAGAACCCCGAGATGCTGTTCGTCAACCGCGACGGCGACGACCTGCGCGCCGCCTTCGAGCGCCTGGTCGCGGGCGTGCCCGCCGCGCGCATGCTGCGCGCCAGCCATCGCCGCAAGGACGGCTCGCTGGTGCCGGTGGAGATCACGCGCCGCGTGCTGCGCGCCGGCGGCCGCACCTACGTGGTCGGCATCGCTCGCGACATCAGCGAGCGGCTGCAGAACGAGGAACGGCTGCAGCAGAGCGTCGAGCGCTTCGAGATGGTGGCGCGCGCGACCAACGACGTGGTGTGGGACTGGAACCTGGCCACCGACCAGCTGTGGTGGAACGAGAACTTCCGCACCGTGTTCGGCTACGAGGCGCGCGACTCGTCCGCCTACGTCGACTCGTGGATCTCGCGCATCCACCCCGAGGACGCCGAGCGCGTCAAGCGCGGCATCCGCGCCGCCATCGACGCCGGCGAATCCGGCTGGAGCGACGAGTACCGCTTCCAGCGCAAGGACGGTTCCTACGCGACAGTGCACGACCGCAGCCTGGTGATCCACGATTCGACGCGCCGGCCGGTGCGCGTGATCGGCGCGATGGTCGACATCACCGAGCGCAAGGAGGCCGAGCGCCGGGCGCGCCTGCACGCGCAGGCCAACCAGGCGCTCGCCCGCCTCGGCGAGTTCGCGCTGCGCGCCAACGACCTCGACCAGGTATTCGGCGAAGCGGTGCGCGCGCTGCGCGCCATCGGCTGCGACGTGGCGACGGTGATGGAGCAGACCGGCGCGTACGAGTTCATGGTGCGCGCCGCGGCGGGCGAGGGCGCCGAGGCGGCGATCGGCAAGCGCGACAGCGTCTACCAGGACTCGAAATGGCCGGCCGCGATCAAGCGCGGCGCCACCGTCGTCAGCGACCGCGCGCACTACGAGTCGCGCAGCGCCGACCGGCCGTGGTCGTTCTGGCGGCGGCGCATGGGCAGCGGCGTGTACGTGCCGCTGCAGGGCGAGCGCGGCCCGTTCGGCGTGCTCGGCATGAACTCGCTGCGCGATCAGGCCTTCAGCGAGGACGATCTGCGCTTCGCCGAAGCGGTGGCCAACGTGCTGTCGGCGTCGGTGCGCCGCCACCAGATCGAGAGCCGGCTCGCCTACATGGCGGAGTTCGACGCGCTGACCGGGCTGCCGAACCGCAACCTGCTGCAGGACCGGCTGACGCAGACCGTGGCGCAGGCGCACCGCCGCGGCGAGCAGGGCGCGGTGCTGTTCATCGACCTCGACCGCTTCAAGCTGATCAACGACACCCTCGGCCAC
>DASUZH010000593.1:0-4986 GCA_036376975.1 Burkholderiales bacterium
CCGGATCGTCCTCTGCAGGCCCAGCCACCCGGGAAACATCGGCGCCGCCGCGCGCGCCATGAAGGCGATGGGCCTCACCGACCTGAGACTGGTCGCGCCCGAGCGCTGGCCGGCGAAGGAAGACCAGTGGATGGCCACCCATGCGCAGGATGTGCTGCAGGCCGCCAAGGTGTGCTCCACGCTGACGGAGGCGATCGACGATTGCGCCGCCGCCTTTGCGCTTTCCGCGCGGCCGCGCGAGTGGTCGCCCCAGGTACTCGACGTCCGTTCGGCGGGGGCGCGCGCGGCGCAGATCGCCGACCAGATCGCTTTCGTTTTCGGCAGCGAGGATGCCGGGCTGACCAACGACGAGGTATTTGCCTGCCAGTTCCTGGTTCACATTCCCACCCAGCCGGGCTCCAGCTCGCTCAACCTCGCCCAGGCGGTGCAGATCGTGTGCTACGAGCTGTTCCTTTCGACCGGAGCGACGGTTCCGGGCGCCCGGATGGAGAAGCTCGCCACGGTGGAAGACATCGAAGGACTGTATGGACACTTGGAGCACGCAGCGGTGAGGAGCGGCTTCTACGTGCCCGAGTCGCGCTCCAAGCTGCCCGAGCGCCTGCGGCGGTTGTTCTCGCGGGTGCCGGACCTGGAGCGGGAAGAGGTCAACATCCTCCGCGGGCTGCTAAAGGCGCTCATCGGCAAATAGTTGATCAAATCAGTCGGGAAACCTAGAATCGCCTGATGTTCCGCAAACTGCGCAACGACATCGCCTGCATCCTCGAGCGCGACCCGGCCGCCCGCTCTGCGTGGGAAGTGCTGACCTGCTATCCCGGGCTGCACGCCATCTACATCCACAAGCTAGCGCACTGGTTCTGGCGCGCGCGCCTGCGCTGGCTCGGCCGCTTCACCTCGCAGTTCGGCCGCTGGGTGACCGGCATCGAGATCCATCCCGGCGCGAAGATCGGCTGCTGCGTGTTCATCGACCACGGCATGGGCGTCGTCATAGGCGAGACGGCCGAGGTCGGCGACGGCTGCACGATCTACCAAGGCGTCACCCTCGGCGGCACCTCGCTGTATCGAGGCGAGAAGCGCCACCCGACGCTTGGTGCCGGCGTGGTCGTCAGCGCCGGCGCGAAGGTGCTCGGCGGCTTCACGGTCGGCGATGGCGCCCGCATCGGATCGAATGCCGTCGTGCTGAAGGAAGTGCCGGCGGGCGCGACAGTGGTCGGCATCCCCGGGCGCATCGTCGATCGCGGCACGAAGCAGGCCGAGCGTTTTGCGGCGTATGCGGTAGTGCAGGAGCATGACGATCCGTACGCCAAGGCGATCCAGAAACTCGTCGAGCACTCCCAGGAGCTCGAGAAAGCCCTCGCCGCGCTCAACGAGAAGCTGGCAGGAATCGAGAAAGACAAACAGAAAGAGCAGCTTAGAGCTGTCAAGTAAGGTTGACTGAATCGCTCGGGTTTAGTTATACTTGAGCGCATTAATCAGGTATTAGGAACCCCATGAGACTGACTACCAAAGGCAGGTTCGCGGTCACCGCGATGGTCGACCTTGCGATGCGCCAGACGCGCGGCCCGGTGACGCTCGCCGCCATCAGCGAACGTCAGCGCATTTCCCTCTCCTACCTCGAGCAGCTGTTCGGCAAGCTGCGCCGCCACAAGCTGGTCTCCAGCGTGCGCGGCCCCGGCGGCGGCTACAACCTGGCGCAGCCGGCGCAGTCGATCTCGGTCGCCGACATCGTCACCGCGGTCGACGAGCCGCTCGACGCGACGCAATGCGGCGGCAAGGAGAACTGCCACGACGACAAGCGCTGCATGACGCACGACCTGTGGGCGACGCTGAACGAGAAGATGCACGAGTACCTCTCGTCGGTGACGCTGTCGGACCTGGTCGCGCACCAGGCCGGCAAGCCGGTGGCGGTGATCAAGCATTTCCGCAGCGCAGAGGAGGCGACGCAGAATCCGGCGGAGAAAGTCGCGGCATGAGGTTGCCGATTTACCTGGACTACTCCGCCACCACGCCGGTGGACCGGCGCGTGGCGGACAAGATGATCCCCTACCTCACCGAGTTCTTCGGCAACGCGGCGAGCCGATCGCACGCGTTCGGCTGGAAGGCCGAGGAGGCGGTGGAGGAGGCGCGCGAGCACGTCGCCGCGCTGATCAACGCCGATGCCAAGGAGATCGTCTGGACGTCGGGGGCGACCGAGGGCAACAACCTCGCCATCAAGGGCGCGGCCAACTTCTACAAGACCAAGGGCAAGCACCTGATCACGCAGAAGACCGAGCACAAGGCCGTGCTCGACACCTTCCGCGAGCTGGAGCGGCAGGGGTTCGAAGCCACCTACCTCGACGTCGAATCGAACGGAATCGTTAGCCTGGAGAAACTAAAAGCGGCCATTCGTCCCGACACCATCCTGGTCTCCATCATGATGGTGAACAACGAGATCGGCGTGATCCACCCGGTGTGGGAGATCGGCGAGCTGTGCCGCGAGAAGGGCATCATCTTCCACTGCGACGCCGTGCAGGGCGCCGGGCGGGTGGAGATCGACCTGCAGAAGCTGAAGGCCGACCTGCTCACGCTCACCGCGCACAAGATCTACGGCCCGAAGGGCATCGGCGCGCTCTACGTGCGGCGCAAGCCGCGGGTGCGCATCGAGGCGCAGATCCACGGCGGCGGCCACGAGCGCGGCTTCCGCTCCGGCACCCTGGCGACGCACCAGATCGTCGGCTTCGGCGAGGCGGCGCGCCTCGCCAGGGCCGAAATGGGCGCCGAGAACCAGCGCGTGCGCGCGCTGCGCGACAAGCTGTGGAGCTCGATCAAGGACATGGAAGAGGTGTACGTGAACGGCGACCTCGAGCGCCGCATCCCGCACAACCTCAACGTCAGCTTCAACTTCGTCGAGGGCGAGTCGCTGATCATGGCGGTGAAGGACATCGCCGTGTCGTCGGGCTCGGCCTGCACCTCGGCGTCGCTCGAGCCTTCTTACGTGCTGCGCGCGCTGGGCCGCTCCGACGAGCTGGCGCACAGCTCGGTGCGCATCACGCTCGGCCGCTTCACCACCGAAGAGGAAGTGAAGTTCGCCGCCGACCTGATCCGGCGCAAGGTTGAGAAGCTGAGGGAGCTTTCGCCCCTGTGGGAAATGTACAAGGACGGCGTCGATCTCAGCACCGTCCAATGGGCCGCACACTGAGGAACGCACATGGCATACAGCGATAAGGTCATCGACCATTACGAGAATCCGCGCAACGTCGGCTCCTTCGAGAAGGGCGACGAGTCGGTCGGCACCGGCATGGTCGGCGCGCCGGCCTGCGGCGACGTGATGAAGCTGCAGATCAAGGTCGGCGCCGACGGCCGCATCGAGGACGCGCGCTTCAAGACCTACGGCTGCGGCTCGGCGATCGCGTCGAGCTCGCTGGTCACCGAGTGGGTGAAGGGCAAGACCCTCGACGAGGCGGCCACCATCAAGAACACCGAGATCGCGCAGGAGCTGTCGCTGCCGCCGGTGAAGATCCACTGCTCGATCCTGGCCGAGGACGCGATCAAGGCGGCGGTCGAGGACTACAAGAAGAAGCACAAGTAATGGCGATCACGCTTACTGAGAAGGCCGCCACGCACGTGCAGAGCTTCCTCGCCAAGCGCGGCAAGGGGGTCGGCCTGCGTCTCGGCGTGCGCACCTCGGGCTGCTCGGGCATGGCCTACAAGCTCGAGTTCGTCGACGCGCCCAATCCCGACGACCTGCAGTTCGAGAGCCACGGCGTGAAAGTGGTGGTCGACCCCAAGAGCCTGCCGTACATCGACGGCACCGAGCTCGACTACACCCGCGAAGGCCTCAACGAAGGGTTCAAGTTCAAGAACCCCAAGGTGAAGGATGAGTGCGGCTGTGGTGAAAGCTTCAACGTATAAAGGCTGAGAAGCCCAACGGCAGCAGTTTGCAGAGCCACTTCGAACTGTTCGGGCTGAGCCCCGCCTTCGGTCTGGACAACGCAGTCCTCGACCAGGCCTACCGTGAAATCCAGTCGCGCGTGCACCCCGATCGCTTTGCGCACGCCGGCGACGCCGAGCGGCGCGCCTCCATGCAGTGGACCACGCGCGTGAACGAGGCCTATCGCACGCTGAAGAATCCCGTGCAGCGGGCGAAGCACATCCTCGAGCTGCACGGCGTAGACGTCGAGTTCGAGACCAACACGCAGATGCCCTCCGACTTCCTGCTGCAGCAGCTCGAGCTGCGCGAGGAGCTGGAGGCGGCCGCGGCGAAGAAGGACGAATCCGCGCTGGACGCGTTGCGCGCGCGGCTGAGGCAGCAGAAGAAGCTTCTGGAATCGCAGATTCGCGACGCGCTCGACGCCAAGAAAGACTATGCAGGGGCTGCAGGGCAGGTCCGCAAGCTGATGTTTTTGGACCGGCTGGACGTGGAGATCGACGAGGCGTACGAGTAATGGCCCTGCTGCAGATCTCCGAACCGGGGATGTCGCCGGCGCCGCACGCGCAACGGCTCGCGGTCGGCATCGACCTCGGCACCACCAACTCGCTGGTCGCGACGGTGCGCAGCGGCGTGCCGGCGATCCTGCCCGATTCGCTCGGCCGCCCGCTGCTGCCCTCGGTGGTGCGCTATCAGGCCGGCGGCAAGGTGGAGGTCGGCTACGCCGCACAGGCGAAACAGGCCGTCGACCCGAAGAACACCATCGTGTCGGTGAAGCGCTTCATGGGGCGCGGCCTGAAGGACGCCGCCCATGTCGAGAACGCTCCCTATGATTTCGTCGACGCTCCGGGCATGGTGCAGCTTCGCACCGCCGCCGGCGTCAAGAGCCCGGTGGAAGTCTCCTCCGAGATCCTGCGGGTCCTCCGGGAGCGTGCGGAGCTGTCCCTGCAAGGAAGCATTTCCGGCGCCGTCATCACTGTCCCGGCTTACTTTGACGATGCGCAGCGGCAGGCGACCAAGGACGCCGGCAAGCTTGCCGGCCTGAACGTGCTCAGGCTGCTGAACGAACCGACCGCGGCCGC
>DASUZH010000594.1:0-2680 GCA_036376975.1 Burkholderiales bacterium
GATAGCGCGGGCTTGGCGCGACGCGGGTGTATTTCTGCTGACTCATTCTTCGATGATAGCAAGCGACGGGGCATAATCGAGGACTGATACCGTGACCTTCACCCGCGACAATCCGAGCCCGAGGTACCGCGAGCTGCTCGAGCAGTACCAGGCACTGCATCGCGACGGCGATCCTGCCAAGGGGATACCCGCCGCCGAGATGTTCGACGGCCGCAGCCTGCCGCGGCAAGCCTCGCGCATCAGGAGCCTGGTGGCCAAGACCGGTGCGAAGCAGCTCCTCGACTACGGCTGCGGCAAGGGCTCGGTCTACCTTGCCCAGCGCTTCACGGAAGGATTGCAGTCCTGGAACGGCATCCGCGCCTATTGGGGGGTCGACGACGTGCACCGCTACGACCCCGGGCACGAGCCGTTCTCCAAGCTGCCGGAAGGACGCTTTCCGGGCGTGATCTGCACCGATGTGCTCGAGCACTGCCCTGCGGAGGACATGCCGTGGATCGTGGGCGAGCTGTTCGGCTACGCCGAGCGCTTTGTGTTCGCCAATGTCGCCTGCTATCCGGCGGGAAAGACCCTGCCCAACGGCGAAAACGCGCATTGCACGATCAAGCCGCTGCCGTTCTGGCAGGAGATCTTCGAGTCGGCGGCGAAGGCCCGCCCCGGCGTGCTGTGGGAGGTGTGGGTGGACACGACCCGCGGCAGGCCGGAGCAGGACGCGCGCATCGCCAACTTCGAGCCCGCGCCGGCGCCGATGCAGAGCGTGCCGCTCTGGCGCCTGGCCTGAGGCCGCTAGGCCTCGACGATCTCGAAGTCCTTCGTCACCTCCGCCGTCTTGACCAGCATGGCGGTGGCCGAGCAGTACTTCTCGTGCGAGAGGCGGATCGCCTGCTCCACCAGGTTGCGCTTCAGGCCGCGGCCGCGCAGCGTGAAATGCATGTGGATCCTGGTGAACACCTTCGGGTCGGTCGCGGCGCGCTCGGAGGTCAGCTTCACCTCGCAGCCGGTGACCGCCTGGCCGCTCTTCTTCAGGATCACCACCACGTCGTACGCGGTGCAGCCGCCGGAGCCGGCCAGGACCATCTCCATCGGGCGCGGCGCCAGGTTGCGGCCGCCCCCGTCGGGAGCGCCGTCCATCGCCACCAGGTGATTGCTGCCGGTCTCGGCATGGAAGGTCATGCCCCCTTCCCCGCCCCAGCGAACCGTGCATTCCATGACAGTTTCCTTGCCGATCAATGACTTCTTATTATAGAATCCACGGCTTTTCGCGATTCGGACCCAGACAGACGGTTGCATGAAAACCTATAGCGCCAAGGCGGGCGAAGTCCAGCACGGCTGGTACGTCGTCGACGCCCAGAACAAAGTGCTCGGCAAGCTGGCGACCCAGCTCGCCTCGCGGCTGCGCGGCAAGCACAAGCCCGAGTACACCCCGCACGTCGACACCGGCGATTTCATCGTCGTGGTCAACGTGTCCAAGCTGCGCGTCACCGGCCGCAAGGCCGAGGACAAGATGTACTACCGGCACAGCACCCAGCCCGGCGGCCTCAAGGAGGAAACCTTCGCCAAGCTGCACGCGCGGAAGCCCGAGCGCGTCCTGCAGAAGGCGGTGAAGGGCATGCTGCCCAAAGGCCCGCTCGGCTACGCGATGCTGCGCAAACTCAAACTCTACGCTGGCGCCACGCATCCGCACTCGGCGCAGCAGCCCAAGGCCCTGGAGATCTGATGGTCGGCGACTACTACTACGGCACCGGCCGGCGCAAGAGCGCCGTGGCGCGCGTGTTCATCAAGCCCGGCAAGGGCGAGTTCATGGTGAACGGCAAGAAGATCGACGAGTTCTTCGGCCGCGAGACCGGCCGCATGGTGGTGCGCCAGCCGCTCGAGCTGACCAAGAACGCGGCGACCTTCGACATTCTGGTGAACGTGTACGGCGGCGGCGAGAGCGGCCAGGCCGGCGCGGTGCGCCACGGCATCGCGCGCGCCCTGATCGAGTATGATGCGTCGCTCAAGCCGCAGCTCAGCGCGGCCGGGCTGGTGACGCGCGACGCGCGCGAAGTCGAGCGAAAAAAGGTCGGACTGCACAAGGCGAGGCGGCGCAAGCAGTACTCGAAACGTTGAGCAAACAATCCGGGCAATCACCCCGGACCGAAAGCCGCCTCCGGGCGGCTTTTTGTTTTTGGGCGACTAGAGAATGACGATCAAGGCAGGCATCGTAGGCGGTACGGGGTACACGGGCGTCGAGCTGCTGCGCCTGCTCGCGCAGCATCCGCAGGTCGAGCTGAAGGCGATCACCTCGCGCCAGGAGGCCGGCAAGCCGGTGGCGGCGATGTTCCCCAGCCTGCGCGGGCGCGTCGAGCTGGCGTTCGTCGAGCCGACGCGCGAGGCGCTGCGCGGCTGCGACGTGGTGTTCTTCGCCGCGCCCCACGGCGTGGCGATGGGCGAGGCGCGCGCGCTGCTCGACGCCGGCGCGCGCGTGATCGACCTGTCGCCCGACTTCCGCGTGCAGGACCTCGCCGAGTGGGAGCGCTTCTACAAGATGAAGCACACCGCCCCGGAGCTGGTGCGCGAGGCGGTGTACGGCCTGTGCGAGGTGAACCGCGAGCGCATCCGCGGCGCGCGCATCGTGGCGAATCCCGGCTGCTACCCGACCGCGATCCAGCTCGGCCTGCTGCCGCTGGTCGAGGCCGGCGTG
>DASUZH010000595.1:0-2359 GCA_036376975.1 Burkholderiales bacterium
TTCAACGTGCGCCGGCCCGACGACTCGGCGATGCAGATCGCCGAGACCGCGATGCGCGAGGTGATCGGCAAGAACCGCATGGACTCGATCCTCTACGAGACGCAGGTCGACATCGCCAACAAGTCGCGCGACCTGATGCAGGAGATCCACGACCGCTACCGCACCGGCATCACGGTTAGCACCGTGACGATCCAGAACGCGCAGCCGCCCGAGCAGGTGCAGGCGGCGTTCGACGACGCGGTGAAGGCCGGCCAGGACCGCGAGCGGCAGAAGAACGAGGGCCAGGCCTACGCCAACGACGTCATCCCGCGCGCGCGCGGCACCGCTTCGCGGCTGAAGGAAGAGGCCGACGGCTACCGCGCCCGCGTCATCGCCACCGCCGAAGGCGACGCGTCGCGCTTCCGCCAGGTGCTGACCGAGTACGCGAAGGCGCCGTCGGTAACGCGCGAGCGCATCTACATCGAGACCATGCAGCAGATCCTCACCTCGACCAGCAAGGTGATGATGGACTACCGCGGCTCGGGCAACCTGCTCTACCTGCCGCTCGAGAAGCTGATGCAGGGCGCGGCGGGCGGCGGCGAGGCCGCGCCGGCGCCGCGTCCGACGCCCGAGCCGGCGCCCGATGCCGGCGCGGCGCGCTCGCGCGAGACGCTGCGCAGCCGCGACCG
Organism: Burkholderiales bacterium; assembly: GCA_036376975.1. Lineage (GTDB taxonomy): Bacteria > Pseudomonadota > Gammaproteobacteria > Burkholderiales > SG8-39 > SCGC-AG-212-J23. Next base: position 669 of record DASUZH010000595.1, read on the forward strand.
GGGAGACCGCTGATGCGCGCCATCGGACCGGTCGTCGCGCTGCTGATCGTGATCGCGCTGCTCGCCTCGAGCACGCTGTACACGGTCGACCAGCGGCAGAACGCCATCGTGTTCCAGCTCGGCGAGGTGAAGGAAGTGGTCACCAAGCCCGGCCTGCACTTCAAGTGGCCGCTGCTGCAGAACGTGCGCCTGTTCGACATGCGCATCCTGACCTTCGACGACGCCGAGCCGCTGCGCTTCCTGACCCAGGGCAACCGGCCGGTGCTGGTCGACTCGTTCGTCAAGTGGCGCGTGAACGACGTGCGGCAGTACTACGTCAGCGTGCAGGGCGACGAGTTCCGCGCGCAGACGCGCATCAAGCAGACCGTCTCCGGCACGCTGCGCGACGAGTTCGGCGTGCGCTCGCTGCACGAGGTGGTGTCGGGCGAGCGCGAGCAGATCATGAGCAAGGTGCGCGAGAAGGTCGACGTCGACCTGAAGCGCATCGGCGTCGAGATCATCGACGTGCGGCTGAAGCGCGTCGACCTGCCGCAGGACGTGAGCGAGTCGGTGTACCGCCGCATGGAGGCGGAGCGCAAGCGCATCGCCAACGAGCTGCGCTCCACCGGCGCCGCCGAGGCGGAGAAGATCCGCGCAGACGCCGAGCGGCAGCGCGAGGTGATCCTCGCCGAGGCCTACCGCGACGCGCAGCGCGTGCGCGGCGAGGGCGACGGCAAGTCGGCGGGGATCTACGCCGCGGCGTTCAACCAGAACCCCGAGTTCTACGCCTTTTACCGCAGCATGGAGGCGTACCGCTCGAGCTTCCGCGGCCGCAACGACATCATGCTGATCGAGCCGAACTCCGACTTCCTGCGCTACTTCAGGGACTCGATGGGGAAGAACCCGGGCAGAAAATGACGCATGGGCACCACCCTTTTACTGGCGCTCGCCCTCATGCTGATTCTCGAGGGGGTCCTACCCTTCCTCGCGCCTAACCTCTGGCGCGACACGTTCCGCAAGATCACGCAGATGAGCGACGGGCAGATCCGCTTCGTCGGCCTGTCGTCGATGCTGGTCGGCCTGCTGCTGCTGCTGTGGGCGCGCTCATGAAGTGGGTCCTGCCGGAATACATCGAGGACATTCTTCCGGCCGAGGCGATGCGCATCGAGACGCTTCGCCGCCGAGTCCTGGACCTGTTTTTTCAGAGCAAGTATGAATTGGTGGTGCCGCCGCTGCTCGAGTACATGGACTCGCTGCTCACCGGCACCGGCCACGACCTCGAGCTGCGCACCTTCAAGGTGGTCGACCAGCTCTCCGGCCGCATGATGGGCCTGCGCGCCGACATCACGCCGCAGGTGGCGCGCATCGACGCGCACCTGCTGAACCGCAAGGGCGTGACGCGCCTTTGCTACTGCGGCAGCGTGCTGCACACCCGGCCGGCGGGCTCGTCCGCGACGCGCGAGCCGATCCAGATCGGCGCCGAGATGTACGGCGAGCCCGGCATCGCCGGCGATCTCGAGGTGCAGCGCCTGCTGTGCGATGCGCTCGCCGCCGCCGGCGCGAAGGGCGTGCGCCTCGACATCGGGCACGTGGCGGTTTTCCGCTCCATCGTCCACGCCGCCAAGGTGAACGGCGAGCAGGAAGCTGAGCTGTTCGAGGCGCTGCAGAAGAAAGACGTTCCTGCCCTCCGGTCGCTTACCAAGCGTCTGGAA
>DASUZH010000596.1:0-4312 GCA_036376975.1 Burkholderiales bacterium
CTGCAGCCGCAGCTGGCCGCCGACGACCCGCACGTCGCCGGCGCCCGCGCCGGCGCCGGCCGCGTCTACCTCGACCCAATCGGTGGTCCACGGGATGGTGCCGGTGCTGTTGTTGTACGCGGCGGCGCCGAAATCGTCGGCCGCGGCGGCGTCGGCGGTGGTCGAATCGAGGTCGACCCTCGGCGCATCGGCAATGGTGATGTCGGAGATGCCGATCGCCTGCTGCTGGATGTTGTTGTTCTGGTAGCGGATCACGATCTGCGTGATGCCGTTGCCGGTGAAATTGAGCACCGCGGTGCCGTACTGCGCGTTGGCGCCGGTGTTGTTGGCGGCGGCAGTGCCGGTGATGACGTTGCCGGTCGCCGACCAGGTCGCCTGCGCCGCCGTTACGCCGGCGGCACGGCTGATCGTCGGATTGAGCGCGCCGCTGGTGGTGGTGCCGCTGACGGTCAGCTTGTCGATGAAGCCGCCGGGGTTCAGGTCGAGGTCGAAGATCGAGAACGAGACGTTGCTGACCCCGCCGGGCTTGTTGAAATCGATCGTGATGTCGATGAATTCCGCGGTGCTGGCGAACGCGTTGGCGTGGACCTGCAGGGCCTCCTGGCCGGTGTTGCCGTCGGTCAGGGTGGCGTTGTCGTCCGGCATGCCGGCCTGCAGCCGGTTGGTATTGCCGGACAGCGTGATGGTGATCTCGCCCTCGGTGGTGACGTACGTGTCGGTAAGGGCCCCGGCGGTCCAGTCCTCCTGGTCCCAGTCGAGGGTGGCCAGCGCGTAGCGGAAAAGCTCCTGCGCGCGCGCGCCGAAAGCGACGCTGGTGTCGATCTGGCCGAACGCCACTTCGAGGTCCCAGTCCGCGCCGAGCTCGACGTGGCCGGTCAGGTCGTCGGACGCGGCGACGTCGGCGCCGGTCAGGTAGGCGAGCGTCTGCGCCGCGCCCTTGCCGTCCTCGCCCTGGCCGAAGTCGCAGCCGTACACCAGGATGTCGGCGTCGTCCGAGAGGTGGCGCCCCATCTCCGCCAGCGCCTGCGCGTACTCGCCGCTCATGTTTTCCGCGTTGAGGCGGGTCGTGCCTATCTGCAGCTCGCCCGCGCTGCCATGCGAAACGATGTGGACCGCGGTGATGCCCGATTCCTTGGACAGATACTCGGTGATCTGCTTGATGCCGTCGCGCGCCGGGTCGAGCAGCACCACCGTCGCCTTCGGATTCACGTCCTTCAGAAGCTCCTGGTAGCCCTTGACGCTGGTATCGACGAACACCAGCTCCTTGGGCTCGGCGCCCGGACGCCCTTCGAGCGCCTCGATCGCCTTCTCGGCCGCCTTCTCGAGCGTCTTCTCCGCCGACTTGGCCTTGTCGGCCTCGCTGCGCTGCGGCTCGGGAGCCGCCGGCGTCGGCGCCGGCTCGCCGGCGCCGGAGTCGAGGTTGACGTCGCCGCGCAGCATGGCGGTGGCCTTGGCGCCGAGGTCGACGCCGAGCGCGCCGTCGAACAGCATGCGCGGCTCGAGCGCGATCATGCGCGTGCGGCGCTTGAGGGCGGCGCTAGCCTTGGGCTTCTGCGCGGGCTTGGCGGGGGGCGTCGGTTTGGTTTTCTTGGCCATGGCGTGGACTGGGCGGCGTCAGATGCCGCTCTCCCGGATGAAGATCGAGATCACGCGGTACGCGAAGTTCTCGACCAGGAAGCGGAAGCTGGTCTCGATCCTGACGTTGCCGTGGATCACGGTATCGGCGCGCGGCGCGGCGCCGAGCGGCTTGATGAGGACGCGGTAGACGGCGGATTGCGCCACCAGCGAGCCGTTCGGCCCCTGCTTCACCGCCACCTCGCCGCCGTAGGTCGAGGCGAGCAGCGGGCGCTGCAGTTCCTTCTGCGGCGCGCGGTCGACCGCGAGCACCGCGCCGTCGAGCACCGGCCGGTCCGGCAGGCGCGGGAAAAAGCGCACCGTCTGCCCGGGCCTGACCGCGGCGACCTGCTGCTCGCTGACGTAGGCCTCGATCACCGGCTCGGACTGCGAGACCACGCGCATCAGCAGCTGGCGCGGGCTGACCCAGCGACCGACCACCAGGTCGGGCGCCATGTCGCGCACCGTGCCGTCCTGCGCGGAGACCAGCTGCTGGCGGTTGTATTCCTCGGTCACCGCGCGCTTCTCGGCCAGGGCCTGGCCGAGCCGCTTCTGCAGCACGTCGTGGTTCTCCTGCAGCTGGATATTGGCGGGCATGCGCGCCAGCTCGGCGCGCGCCGAGGCGATGGCGATGTCGGCCTTCTTCTCCTTGACCGGCAGGTCGAGCGCCTCGAGGCGCATCAGCTCGGCGCCCGCGCTCACCTTCTGCAGGTCGGCGACGCGCAGCTCCGCGACCCGCGCCGGGAACGGCGCGTAGACCGAATATTCCTCCTGCGCGCGCAGGATGGCCGGCGCGGTGACTTCGTGCGACACCGGGATTACCCACACCAGCGCGCCTGCGACCGCCAGCGCGGCAACCGCCGGGCGCCACGGCAGGCGCACGTTCTTGCGCGCGCGCCACAGGTAGGCCAGCTCGTTGGCGATCGGGCGCACCACGAACCAGTACAGCTCGAGCACGAACATCACGATGCCGAGCAGCTTGAAGAAGAAGTGGTAGACCAGCACGGCGATGCCGAGGAACACCACCAGGCGGTACAGCCAGGTGACGTAGGCGAACACCACCAGCCCGGCGCGCCGCCGCGCCGACAGCTGCGGCTCGGGCGTCTGCTCGGCGAGGCCGAAGAAGGTCTTGCGCATCCACCAGCGCCCGCAGGCCGTGGCGCGCTCGTGCAGGTTGGGGAAGTCGAGCAGGTCCGACAGCACGAAGTAGCCGTCGAAGCGCATGAACGGGCTGAGGTTGATCGCCAGGGTCATCACCCAGGTGGTGCTGGCGAGCACGAAGAACACGTTCTTCGCGCCGCCTTCGGGCGCCAGCGCCCACAGCAGGGTGGAGAACACCGCCAGCACCAGCTCCGCGCTCATTCCCGCGCAGGCGATGACCAGCTGCTTGCGGCGGTCGCCCAGCTTCCAGGTCTCGCCGGTGTCGGTGTACAGGTACGGCCACATCACCAGGAACGCGATGCCGATCGTCGGCACGCGCACGCCGTAGCGGCGCGCGGCGTAGGCGTGCGCCAGCTCGTGGATCACCTTCGAGAAGGTCACCGCGATGGCGTAGTAGATGAAGGCGCGCGGCGTGAACATGCGCGCCATCGCGTCGGTGACGCTGTACCACTCGCGCGACAGCAGGTAGAGGTCGACGCCGAGGAGCACCAGCACCAGCAGCACGAAACCGCGGGTGAAGAACACGTCCACCAGGCCGCTGGTGCGCGCGAGGAACGCGTCGGGCCGCCACAGCGGCAGGCGGAAGAACAGGTAGTTGTGGAACAGCTCCTCGTACCAGGGCTTCTTGGCGGATTTCATCCGCCGGCTGAGGGCGTCCATCGCCTCCTTGCTGCGCGGCGCGAGCAGCTGGTTGCCGGCGAGGAAGCCGATCATCTCCTTCACTTCCTCGACCGACGGCGCGATCGGGGTGTCGGCGGCGACCTGCGCGGCGAGCGAGGCGGCGTCCTGGTGCTCCTTCCAGCGCGCGAGCAGCTCGAACTCGAGCCAGCCGATCTCGAAGAACGAGTTGCGTACCGGGTCGAGGATGCGCCAGGTCGGCGAGCCATCGCGCGCCGGCGGCCCCGGAAACAGGCGCAGGTCCTCGCGGACCGGCGGCAGCTGCACTGGTTTCTCGTTGTTCTCCATACCCCTTTTCCCAACGGTCATTGTCCGGAGCCCCCCTGCTAGCAACTGACAAAATTCGTTACGGCGGGCGCGGAAATCGGACAGCAGGACAAGCCGCGAACCTTACCGCGGACCGCGTGCCCAGCCTATAGGGTAATCCCCACGCGGGATACTCGAAAAACCTTAGGAATTAAGTACTCGTACGACTTTCTTGATGAGGCCTATCAGCGACAGTCCCTGACAGCCTTGTAGATCAGATACTTAGGCTCTCCGCCAGGTCGTGCCTTTGGCTCCATCCTCCAGCACGATGCCCTTCGCCAGCAACTCCTTGCGAATGCGGTCGGCTTCGGCGAAATCCCGGCGCGCCCTCGCCTCGTTCCGCGCCCGGATCAGGCCCTCGACGGCGGGGGCATCCAGCCCGCCCTGGAAGTAGGCCTCGGGGTCGCGCTGCAGGAGCCCGAGCAGGCCGCCGAGCGCGCGCAGCTGGCCGGCGAGCGCCTTCTCGCCCGCGTTCACCCGCCCCGCCAGGTCGAACAGCACCGCCACCGCCTCGGGGGTGCCGAAGTCGTCGTCCATCGCCGCCTTGAAGCGC
>DASUZH010000597.1:0-2330 GCA_036376975.1 Burkholderiales bacterium
CCGCCTTCCGCGGTGACGTACGACGCGGCGAGGAAGGTCAGGCAGATGAGGAAGTACTTGGCGAGCTCCTCCGCGCCGGCGAGCGGCACGTTGAACACGCCGCGCATGGTGATCTGCAGCAGCGGCGTGACGACGAGCGCCGCCCGGAGGATGAAGCTCACCCTCCTGACGGTTTTTCTCATGAAATCCAAATTATTTGACCGCGCGGATCTGCTCGATGTACTTGCCCCACTCCGGGAAGTCCTTGTTGACCTGCGCCAGCACCGACTTCCTGAAGCCCTCGACGTCGAGGCCGTCCTTCTGCTCGACGAACACCATGCCCTTCGCCTCGAGGTCCTTGCGGTACTTGGCGGCGGTCTCGCGGTCCCAGTCCACCGTCTTCTTGCCGACCTCGATCATGGTGGCTTCCACGATCTTGCGGTCGGCGGCCGGGATCTGCTGCCAGGCGCGCTCGTTGACGAACACCGACAGGATCGACTGCATGTGGCCGGTGAGCATGACGTACTTCTGCACCTCGTACAGCTTCAGGTTGTAGATGTTGGGCAGCGGGTTCTCCTGGCCGACCACCAGGCCGGTGGCGAGCGCGGTGGCGAGCTCGGACACCTCGACCGGCGTGGCGACGGCGCCCATGCCGGTGAGCATCGAGGACCACAGCTTGATCGGCACGCCGCGGTACTTCTTGCCCTGCATGTCCTTCACCGACAGCACCCTGTCCTTCGAGGTGAGGTGGCGCGTGCCCTGGAACAGCGCGGCGACGATGCGCATGTTGCCCTTCTGCACCAGCTCCTGGTTGATCTCGCGCAGCGCCGGCGACAGCGCCGGGTCGGTGGCGCGCATGGCGTGGTCGACGTCGCGGTACATGAAGGGCGTGTTGAACACCGCGGTGTTCGACACGATGCGGCCGAGCGAGCCGAAGTCGTGGTGCGCGATCTGGATCGCGCCCGAGCGCACGCCGTCGACCATCTCGTTCACGCCGCCGAGCTGCGAGTTGGCGAACACCTGGATCTCGACGCGGCCGGCGGTGCGCTCCTTGACGAGCTTCGCCACCTCGTCGGCGTAGAGCGTCTGCGGCGCGTTGGCCACGCCGACGTGGGCGTAGCGCAACTTGGTCTGCGCACTTGCCGTTACGGAGAAGACTATTCCGAGAACACAAAAAAGAAACCTCATTTACCTTCCTCCTTGTCGTAGAGCCTGAAAACGCCTGAAGTATCGATTTCCGAAAGACCGCGGTGCACCAGCATGCGGTACAGCGACAGCGCCTCGCCCATCATCGGCACCGGCGCGTGCAGCTTCGCCGCCAGCTCGTTCACCATCTCGAGGTCCTTCAGCATCTGGCGCGCATAGCCGCGCGGCGCGAAATCGCGCGCCGCCATGCGCGGGTAGATCTGCTGCAGCAGCGTGCTGTCGGCGTGGCCGCCGGCCAGGCAGGCCGGGATACGCGCGGCGTCGATGCCGGCCGCCTCCGCCAGCACGCATGCCTCCGCCATCACCGCGTTGCCGCAACCGACGATCAGCTGGTTGATCATCTTGGCGGCGAGGCCGGCGCCGACCGGCCCCATGTGCGTGAAGCGCGCGGCGATGTCCTTCCACAGCGGCGCCAGGCGCTCGATGTCGGCCTTGTCGCCGCCCGCCATTACAGTAAGCGAGCCGTTGGCGGCCGCAGGCGGTCCGCCCGAAACAGGCGCGTCGATCCAGCCGAATTTCACCTTGGATGCGAATTTCTTTCCGTTCTCAACCTTGACGGTCGAGAAGTCGACGATGACCGAGGCCGCCGCGCTCGCCACGCCCTTCGGTCCGAACACCGCTTCCTCGACCGCCTCGTTCGTCGGCAGGTTGAGCAGCACCGCATCCACGCCCGCGCATACGCCGGCCGGCGAATCCGCCACCTTCGCGCCCGAGGCTTCCGCCTTTCCCGGCACGATGTCGTACGCGACGACCGAATGCCCCTTCGACAGCAGGTGCTTGGTCATCGGCAGGCCCATCAGCCCGACGCCTACATAGCCGAACTTCATTGGCTCATCCCGTAGATGCGGATCGCGTTGTCATGGAACAGGGCCTGCTTTTCCGCCTGCTTGAACTGCGCGACGATCTCTTCGAACCCGGCGAAGACGGTGGCGAACGTCGCGCACAGGCTGTCGACCGGGAAATTGCTCGCGAACATGCAGCGCTCGACGCCGAAGATCTCGATCGCGGCGAGCACCACCGGCCGGTTCGCCTCGACCGTCCACGGCAAGCCCTTCTGGCCGAGTCCGGAGATCTTCAGCGCCGTGTTCGGGCGCGCGGCGAACGTCGTCATCGCGCGTCTCCAGCCTTCGATGCCGCTGGCGCTG
>DASUZH010000598.1:0-6742 GCA_036376975.1 Burkholderiales bacterium
GGCGTCGACACGCTCGAGCTCGACTGCGGCATCACCAAGGACGGCGTCGTCGTCGTGCACCACGACCGCCGCCTCAACCCCGACCTCGCGCGCGGCCCCGACGGCAAATGGGTCGCCGCGCCTGGCCCCACCATCCGCTCCCTCACCTTCGCCGAACTGCAGCGCTACGACGTCGGCCGCCTGCGCCCCGGCTCCGAATACGCCCAGCGTTTCCCGCACCAGAAGCCGATGGATGGAACAAGGATTCCAAGGTTGGACGAGGTTCTGAAGCTAAAGGCGAAATTCAATATCGAAACCAAACTCTCCCCCGACCACCCTGAAGAGACCGTAGGGCCGGAAGAGTTTGCAAGATCGTTGATTGAAGAAATTCGAAAAGCAAGGGCCAAGGCGACCATCCAGTCCTTCGACTGGCGTACGCTGAAAGTCGTCGAGCGCGAGGCACCCGAGATCGAGACGGTGTACCTGACCAACGGCGTGGACTCCGACCCGGTCAAGGTAGCGGCGGCCGGCGGGAAGATCTGGTCGCCCAACTACCAGGACCTGACCCAGGCGAAGCTCGAAACGGCGCGCGCCCGCGGGTTGAAGGTCGTGGTCTGGACGGTGAACGAGACGACCGACATCGTCCGCATGCTCGAGATGCGGCTGGAGGGGATCATCAGCGACTACCCCGACCGGGTGATGGCCGAGTTGAAACGGCGCCGCGTACGCTAGCGCGGCGCGCCACGTCCAAGCCACAATCGGGCATGCCGGTCACCCAAGCTCTGCTGATTGCCAACGTCGTCGCCTTCCTGCTGCAGACCAGCAGCGACCTGCCGCTGCTCGAGTGGTTCGCGCTCTGGCCGCTCGGCCCGCTGTTCGAGCCGTGGCAGACCGTCACCTACAGCTTCCTGCACGGCGGCATCGCGCACATCGTGTTCAACATGTTCGCGCTCTACACCTTCGGCGCCGGCGTCGAGCGGCTGTTCGGCTCGCGCTTCTACGCGCTCTACTACTTCGCCTGCGTGGTCTCCGCGGCGCTCTGCCACCTGGTGTTCACCAGCGTGGCGGGCGGCCCGCCGATCCCCACGGTGGGCGCCTCGGGCGGCGTCTACGGCCTGCTGCTCGCCTACGGGCTGTATTTCCCGCACCACCGCGTGATGCTGCTGATCCCGCCGATCCCGATGAACGCGCGCACGCTGGTGTTCGTGTTCGCCGCGCTGGAGCTGTTCTTCGGCGTCACCGGCACCGCCGCCGGCATCGCGCACTTCGCGCACCTCGGCGGCATGCTCGGCGGCTGGCTGATGATCGAATACCGGAAACGAGGCGGAGGCAGGCGATGAAGGTCGTGGCGCTCGAGGAGCACTACTGGGACCCGGAGGTTTCCAGGCACTTCAAGGAACAGGGCCCGGAGACCCGCAACCCGCAGATGCTCGAGCGGCTGACCGACCTCGGCGCGCTGCGGTTGAAGGAGATGGACGAGGCCGGCATCGACCTGCAGGTGCTGTCGCACGGCGCGCCGGCGACGCAGCGCATCGAGGGCGATCTGGCGATTTCAGTTGCACGCAATGCAAATGACAAACTGCATAAAGTCGTAAAAGAGAATCCAAAGCGCTTCCAGGCGTTTGCGGTCTTACCCTCCAACGAACCGAAAGCAGCGGCGGACGAGCTCGAGCGAGCGGTGACCAAGCTCGGCTTCAAGGGCGCGATGCTGCATGGCTTGTCGAATGGCCTGTTCCTCGACGACAAGCGCTTCTGGCCGATCTACGAGCGCGCGGCGAAGCTCGACGTGCCGATCTACCTGCACCCGGCGGTGCCGCACCCGGCGGTGGTGGCGGCGTATTACAAGGACTACCTGGAACAGTTTCCCGGCCTGCTCACCGCGGCCTGGGGCTTCACCGTGGAGACCGCGACGCAGGGCATCCGCATGGTGCTGTCGGGCGTGTTCGACGCCTATCCGGGCCTGAAGATGATCCTCGGCCACCTCGGCGAGTCGCTGCCCTTCTCCGCCTGGCGCATCGACATGGCGCTGCGCCGCCCGGGCAACACCGCGACGCCGTTCCGCGACACCTTCCGCAACCACTTCTGGATCACCACCAGCGGCAACTTCTCCACCCCGGCGCTGCTCTGCTGCGTGATGGAGATGGGCGCCGACCGCATCCTGTTCTCGGTCGACTACCCCTTCGTGCCGAATCCCCCTGGCGTCAAGTGGATGGACACCGTGCCGCTCGGACCAGAGGACCGTAACAAGATCCTGCACGGCAACGCGATTCGCCTGCTTAAGCTTTAAGCCCCGGCGGGCACGAAAAGTGCACCGGCTGTCTAGGAGGTGCACATGCGAGTCCTCGTTACGTTCCTGGCTTTCCTTTTCCCGTTGGTCGCCGCTGCCCAATTCAGCGCGACCCAGATCCAGAGCACTTCGCCGCAGCTCGTCACGTTCGCCGGCTCCGACGCCAACCTGCAGGCGCTGGTTGCCGGGCTGGGCGCCGGCCAGCCGGTGACGCTGGTGACGCAGGCCGGCGGCGGCGTGCTGCAGATCGTCACCTTCACCCCGCCGGGCGCGCTGAGCGCCGCGGATACCGCGCGCGCGCTCGAGCAGGCGCGCACCAGCCTGATTTCGCGCGGCATCGGGCAGCCGAGCGCGCAGCAGATCGCGGTGGCGCTGATGGGCGGCTCGCTCGTCACCAGCGCCGGCCCGCTGCAGGTCCCCGGCGTGCTCACCGGCTCGATCCCGGCCAACTCGGTCCAAGTGCGAAACGAGCTCGCCACCGCTGGCGCCGGCGGCACCGGGGGCTCGGTGTTCGGCGGCTCGGCGGCCAACCTGCAGAACCTGCAGAACGGCCTGCAACGGGGCACCGCGATTACGCTCAACGGCACCGCGGCGAACGGCGCCGCGCGGACCGTCACCTTCACCGCGCCCGGCGGCCCGATGACGGCGTTCGAGGCCAACCAGGCGCTGCAGCTGGCGGCCAACACGCTCGCCCTGCAGGGCATCCTCAGCCCGACGCCCGAGCAGATCCGCGCCGCGCTGGTCGGCGGCACCGTTACCGCCTCCGGCGGCAACCTGGTCGCCTTGCAAGGCGTGCTGCAGGGCCGCGTGCGCAACACCAGCGACAGCGGCGTCGGCGCGAGCAACAGCGGCGTCGGCACGAGCAACAGCACGGCGATCACCAGCCCGTTCGTCAACACGCCGGCGCCGGCCATCAGCAGCCCGCCGAACGTGGCGGCGCCGATCACCGGCACCGGCGGCGCACCCGTCCCGGGGGGTCCGCGGTTCGGCGCCGCCCGGTGATGGGCAGCGTCCTGTACCTGCAGAAGGACGCCCGGCCGCAGCGAGGCAAACAGGCCGGCAAGGCCGCCGACTCCCTCCTGCGGCCCGGCTACAACTGCACCGCGGTGGCGCACGCGGATCGCTTCGCGCTGCTGATCGACGCGGCGGCCTACTTCAGGGCGTTCCACGACGCGGCGCTGCGCGCGCAGCGCTCGATCATGGTGCTGGCGTGGGACTTCAACAGCCGCACGCAGCTGCACTTCGACCATCAGGAAAAAGCGAAGCGGAACGCTCCGCCCGCCCTGCTCGGCGACTTCCTCAACTGGCTGGTGCGCCGCCGGCGCGGCCTGCACGTCAACATCCTCAACTGGGACTACCCGATGGTGTTCGGCACCGACCGGGAGTTCCCGCCGCTGTACGGCTTCGGCTGGACGCCCGAGCGCCGCGTGCACCTGCGCTACGACGACACGCATCCGATCGCCGGCTGCCAGCACCAGAAGATCGCGATCGTCGACGACGCCATCGCCTTCGTCGGCGGCATCGATTTGACTGTGCGGCGCTGGGACACGCCGGAGCATTCCGCCGACGAGCCGCGCCGGACCGCCTACGACAAGCCTTACCCGCCGTTCCACGACCTGATGGTGGCGGTCGACGGCGAGGCGGCGCAGCAGCTGGCGAAGATCGCGCGCGACCGCTGGCACGCCGCCACCGGCACGCGGCTCAAGCCGTGCCCGCCGGGCGCCGACGCGTGGCCGCAGGGGCTCGAGCCTGAGCTGCGCAACATCGAGGTCGGCATCGCGCGCACCATGCCGCCGAAAGGCGAAACGCCCGCGCTGCGCGAGATCGAGAAGCTCTACCTCGACACCATCGCCGCCGCGCGCGACACCCTCTATATCGAGAACCAGTACTTCACCTCGCAGCGCCTCGCCGCGGCGCTGGAGAAGCGCCTCGCCGAGCGCGACGGCCCGGAGATCGTGCTGGTGCTGCGCCTGCTCAGCCACGGCTGGCTGGAAGAGCACACCATGGAGGTGCTGCGCACCAAGCTGATCCAGCGCCTGCTCGCGGCGGATCGCCACGGGCGCTTCCACGTCTACTACCCGCACACGCCGGGACTCGCGGCGGGCTGCTGCATCGACGTGCACTCCAAGGCGATGGTGGCGGACGACCGCGTCATGCGCATCGGCTCGGCCAACCTGTGCAACCGCTCGATGGCGCTCGACTCCGAGTGCGACATCGTGGTCGAGTCGCGCGGCCGGCCCGAGGTGGCGCGCGCCATCGCCGGCTTCCGCGACGGCCTGATCGCCGAGCACCTCGGCGTGCCGCGCGAGTCGCTGTCCGGCGCCGTCGCGCGCGAGGGCAGCCTGCACGCCGCCATCGCGTCGTTCGGCGGCGAGCGCACCCTGAAGCCGCTCGAGGACCTGAAGGACTGGCCGGAGGCGATCGCCGAGCTCGCCGCGGTGGCCGATCCGGAGGAGCCGATCGCGCCCAATATCCTGACGCTGGAGCGCAGCTTCGAGCTCGAGAAGAGCTACCAGAATCCGGCCTGGGCGCGCCTGGCGGTGATCGCCCTCGGCTTCCTGCTGCTCGCCGCGATCTGGCGCTTCACGCCGCTCGCCGGCATCGTCACCGCGGAGAACACCATCGCCTGGGCGCACGACTTCGGCTCGCGCTGGTGGGCGCCGATCGTCACCATCCTGTTCTACACGCCGGCCTGCTTCGTCATGTTCCCGCGCCCGCTGATCACGCTGTTCGCGGTGGTCGCCTTCGGCCCCTGGCTCGGCGCGCTGTACGCGCTGATCGGCATCGTGTTCTCGGCGGTCGTCACCTATTTCGTCGGCAAGCGCATGAAGCGCGACACCGTGCGGCGCCTGGCCGGGCCGAAGCTCGACCAGATCGTCGCGGTGCTGAAGAAGCACGGCCTGCTCGCCATGACGCTGCTGCGCCTGGTGCCGCTCGCGCCGTTCGCGGTCGAGGGCATCGTCGCCGGCGCGGTGCGCCTGAAGCTCTGGCACCTCGCGGTGGGCACCGCCATCGGCATGCTGCCCGGCACCCTCGCCACCACCGTGTTCGGCGACCAGATCGAGACCGCGCTGTCCGGCGCGGGCTCGATCAACTGGTGGGTGGTGGGCGGCGTGCTCGCCCTGCTCGGCTGCGGCGCGGTCGCGGTGAAGCGCTGGTTCAGCCACATGGCCGCGCGCATCGACGAGCAGCCGTCCCGCTAGGTGAAGCGCCCGGGCAGCCTCGCCAACTGGCGCGCGCTCGACGCCCAGCTCGGCCCCGACTGCCTGCGCGTCGCCTCGTACAACGTGCACGGCTGCGTCGGCTGCGGCAACGTGCGCGACGTCGAGCGCATCGCCGCGGTGATCGGCGAGCTCGGCTGCGACACCGTGGGGCTGCAGGAGGTCTACGACGCTCCGCAGATCGCCGCCAGGACGGGGTTTTCTCTTGTGGAAGGAACGCCCCACAAGTGGCACGACCGGCACGTAGGCAACGCGCTCCTCACGCGGCGCAAGGTGCTGGCGGTGCGCCACCACGACTGGACCTGGACCGGTCACGAGCCGCGCGCGGCGCTCGACGTCGACCTCGAGGTGGGCGGCGACCCGGTGCGCGTGATCGTCACCCACCTCGGGCTGAAGCCGGCGGAGCGGCGCTTTCAGGTCAGAAAAATATTGGAATTATTGAAAAATACATCGGCCGACGACCGCATCGTCGTCCTCGGCGACATCAATGAGTGGCTGCCGCTCGGCCGGCCGCTGCGCTGGCTGAACGAGCTGCTCGGGCATTCGCCCGCGCAGCGCTCGTTCCCGGCGCGCTGGCCGCTGTTCGCGCTCGACCGCGTCTGGGTGCGGCCGCGCCACGCGCTGCTCGCCTTCGGCGCGCACCGCTCGCCGCTCGCCGCGCTCGCCTCGGACCACCTGCCGGTGAAGGCGATCGTCGCCGCGCACGAGGCGCGCGACGACCTACTTCTTCTTCCGCTTCGGCGCCGTGCCGCCGGCCGCGGCTGACTCGGCGGGCGCGGCGGTGCGCGCCAGCAGCCGGTCGTACTCGGCGCGGGTCAGCTTGCCGTCGCGGTTGCGGTCGGCGCGGTCGAAGCCCTTGACCAGGTCGGCGTTGCCGGCGGCCTCGGCGAGCGAAATCCGGCCGTCGCGGTCGAAATCGAGCTTGTCGAAGCGCTCCTCGCTGCCTGCGGCGGGCAGCGCCAGTGCCATGAGAACCAGAAAAAGCCTCATACCTCAGGCACTTGCAACATCCGTGCCGCTACATCTGGTTACAACTTCGCGAGCACTGTAATCGGCCGCAGGCCTAGATTGGCGGCATGCGACGCTTCGTCTTCGCCCTTCTTGCCGCCCTGGCGATCTCCTCCCCCGCCCAGGCGCGGCTGTTCACCCAGCCCGAGCTCGACGCGCTGGTCGCGCCGATCGCGCTCTACCCCGACGGCCTGATCTCCGACATCCTGGTCGCCTCCACCTTCCCGGACCAGGTCGACGCCGCGGC
>DASUZH010000599.1:0-3024 GCA_036376975.1 Burkholderiales bacterium
GGGTGGCGCAGCAGGACTTCCTCGATCTCGCGCGGGTAGATGTTGGAGCCGCCCGAGATGATCATGTCCTTCGAGCGGTCCTTGATGGTGAGGAAGCCGCGCGCGTCGAGGCTGCCGACGTCGCCGGTATGCAGCCAGCCGCCGCGCAGCGCCTTCGCCGTCGCCTCGGGGTTCCGCCAGTAGCCGCGCATCACGCAGTCGGAGCGCGTCACGATCTCGCCCACCTCGCCCGGCGGCAGCTCGCGGTCCGCGTCGTCGAAGATCTTCACCTCGCAGCCCGTGCGCGCGAAGCCGCAGGTTTCCAGGTGGCGTCTCTCGCGATGAAACTCCTGCGGCAAGCCGGTTATCGTCATCGGGCTCTCGCCCTGACCGAACAGCTGGTACAGCCGCGGGCCGAACAGGTCGATGGCGCGCAGGCAGTCGGCTACGTACATCGGCGCGCCGCCGTAGCTGATGGTCTTCAGGCCCGACGGCGGCCGCGCCGCGGCGCTTGCGAGCAGCCGCACGATCATGGTCGGCGCGGCGAAGAACGACACCCCGCGCCAGTGATCGAGCAGCGAGAACACTTCCTCGGCGTCGAACGAGCCGCTCTCCGGGATGATATTGACCGCGCCGGCGGCGAAGTGCGGCACCCCGTAGAGGCCCGAGCCGTGCGACAGCGGCGCGGCGTGCAGCGTCGCGTCCTGCGGGCCGAGCTTGTCGATGTCGGCGAAGTACGCCTGCGTTGCGAACAGCAGGTTACGGTGCGTCAGCATCGCGCCCTTCGGCACGCCGGTGGTGCCGCTGGTATAGAAGAGCCACGCCGTGTCGTCCGGCCCCACGTCTGCCGGCGCCTCTTCGTCGCCGTAGAGGTCCGCCGACAGCGCGATCCCGTCCACCGAGGACGCCAGGTCGGGGGAGACGAAGCAGCGCTTCGCGCCGGAGTTCTCGAGGATATAGGCGAACTCCTTGGCGTGCAGCTTGGCGTTCATCGGCACCGCGGCGAGGCCGGCGTGCCAGCAGGCGAACAGGATCTCGTAGTACTCGGGGCAATTCTTCATCGCCAGGGCGACGCGGTCGCCGCGCTGCAGCGAGAATTTCCGCGTCATCCCCGAGGAAAGTCTCGCCACGCGCGAAGCAAGCTCGCCGTAGGTCATCACCACCCTCCTTCCCACGGCGAGGGCGGGGCGGTCCGGCATCCGCCGCGCGCTCTGCAGGAGGAGGTGGGCGAGGTTCAAGGCCGGGCTACTGTAGTCCGGACAGGCCGAACAGTGCGCGGGCGTTTCGCGTCGTTTCCGCCGCGATTTCCTCGACCGGACGGCCGAGCGCGCGGGCCACCGCGCGGGCGATGTGCGGCAGGAACGCCGGCTCGTTGCGCCGCGCCTTGGGCTGCGGCTGCAGGTCGCGCGGCGTCAGGTAGGGCGCGTCGGTCTCCAGCAACAGCCGGTCGCGCGGAATGTCGCGCACCAGCTCGACGAGGTGCCGGCCGCGCCGCTCGTCGCAGATCCATCCGGTGATGCCGACGTAGAGGCCGAGGTCGAGGTAGGCGTGCAGCTCGTCGCGCTCACCGGTAAAGCAGTGCGCTACCGCTTTTTCGATCCTGAAGTTTCTCAGTATCTCTGAGAAGCGCGGATGCGCATCCCTCGAATGGAGGAATAGCGGCTTGCCGACCTCGAGGGCCAGTTCGACCTGGGCGACGAACCACTTCTCCTGGTCGGGGTGCGGCGAGTAGTTGCGGTTGAAATCCAGCCCGCACTCGCCGATCGCCACGACGCGGGAATCCCTCGCCAGCTCGCGCAGGTCCGGGATGGTCTGCGGACCGCAGTCGCGCGCGTGGTGCGGATGCACGCCGGCCGTGGTGTGGAAGCCGAGCGCCAGCGCCTTGCGCGTCTCCTCGGCGCTGGTGCCGGTGACGAGGACGGCAACGCCCGCCGCGCGCGCTCTCGCCAGGACCTGCGGCAGGTCGGGCTGGAACGAGGCGTGCGTCAGGTTGGCGCCGATGTCGACCAGCTGCATCGGCTAGGCGGCCACCTTCTCGCCGGCGAGCTCGCACGCAATGCGCCCGACCTCGCGCAGCGCGCGCTCCTGGCGCTCGGACGCCGGCTGGCCGAGGCTGATGCGCAGGCAGTTGCGGTAGCGCTGCGAGGCCGAGAACATCGGCCCGGGGGCGATGGTGATGCCGCGTGCGATCAGGCGCTCGAACAGCGCCACCGAATCGCAGCCCTTCGGCAGCTCGATCCACAGGATGTAGGCGCCCGCCGGGCGGGTGACGCGCGTGCCGCGTGGGAAGCTCTCGGCGATCACGCCGCGCGCCGCGTCGACCTGGGTTTCGAAGTGCCGGCGCAGCTGGCGCAGCGCGCGCTCGTAGCCGCCCGACTCGATCAGCTCGGCGACCGCCAGCTCGACCAGCTCGTTCTGCCCGCCGCTGGCGACGAATTTCAGCATGCGCAGCCGGTCGCGCCAGCGCCCGGGCTCGATCCAGCCCACCTTGAGGCCGGGCGCGAGCGTCTTCGAGAACGAGCCGCACAGCATGACGTTGCCGTCGCGGTCGTAGGCCTTGGCGGCGCGCGCCGACGCGCCCGCGCCCTCGAAGGTAAGGTCGGCGTAGATGTGGTCCTCGATCAGCGGCACCTTCGCCGCGGCGAGCAGCTCGACCATGCGCTTCTTCGCCGCGTCGCTCATCGAGGCGCCGATCGGGTTGGAGACGTTCGGCATCACCAGCGCGGCCTTGACCGGATGCTCGGCGAGCGCCAGCTCGAGCGCCTCGAGCGACATGCCGGTGCGCGGGTGGGTGGGGATCTCGAGCGCGCGCAGGCCGAGGGTCTGCAGGATCTGCAGGAAGCCGTAGTAGGTCGGTGATTCGAGCGCCACCAGGTCTCCCGGCCTGGTGACCGCGCGCAGGCACAGGTTGATCGCCTCCATGCAGCCGGTGGTGGTGACCAGGTTGCGGTGGTCGATGCGGCAGCCCCACTCGAGCGCGCGGCGCGCGACCGCGCGCCGCAGCCGCTCGGTGCCCGGCGGCAGCCCGTAGCGGCCGTGCGCGCC
>DASUZH010000600.1:0-2965 GCA_036376975.1 Burkholderiales bacterium
CGACGGGAACACGTTGACGCCGCGGATGATCAGCATGTCGTCGGAGCGGCCGGTGATCTTCTCCATGCGGCGCATGACGCGCGCGGTGCCGGGCAGCAGGCGCGTCAGGTCGCGCGTGCGGTAGCGGATCATCGGCAGCGCCTCCTTGGTGAGCGTGGTGATCACCAGCTCGCCTTTCTCGCCGTCGGGCAGCGGCTCGCCGCTCTGCGGGTCGACGATCTCGGGGTAGAAGTGGTCTTCCCAGAAGGTGAGGCCGTCCTTGGTCTCGAGGCACTCGCAGGCGACGCCCGGGCCGATGATCTCGGACAGGCCGTACAGGTCGAGGGCCTGCAGCGAGGTTCTTTTTTCTATGGAAGCCCTCAACTCATTGGTCCAAGGCTCGGCGCCGAACATGCCGATGCGCAGGGAGCTCTTCTTCGGGTCGAGCCCCTGGCGCTGCATCTCGTCGGCGATCGCCAGCATGTAGCTCGGCGTCACCATGATGATGTTGGGCTTGAAGTCGGCGATCAGCTGCACCTGGCGCTCGGTCATGCCGCCGCCGAGCGGCACGACGGTGAGGCCGAGGCGCTCGGCGCCGTAGTGCGCGCCGAGGCCGCCGGTGAACAGCCCGTAGCCGTACGCGTTGTGCACCTTGTCGCCGGGGCGCGCGCCGGCGGCGCGCATCGAGCGCGCCATGACGTGGCTCCAGGTGTCGAGGTCCTTCGCGGTATAGGCGACGACGGTGGGCTTGCCGGTGGTGCCCGACGAGGCGTGGATGCGCACCACCTTGTCCATCGGCACGGCGAAAAGGCCGAAGGGATAGGTGTCGCGCAGGTCCGCCTTGCTGCTGAAGGGAAACTTCGCCAGGTCGGCGAGCGAGCGGCAGTCGGACGGCCTCACGCCGGCGGCGTCGAACTTCTTCCGGAAGTGCGGCACCTTGTCGTACGCGTGCTTGAGCGACCAGCGCAGCCGCTTGAGCTGCAGCTCCCGCAGCTTCTTCGTCGAGGCCTTCTCGATCGGCTCGAGCGGGAATTTTTTCATTTGCCCTTGAAGACCGGTTTTCTTTTCTGCATGAAGGCGGTGACGCCCTCGCGGTAGTCCTCGCTGAAGCCCGCT
This sequence comes from Burkholderiales bacterium, assembly GCA_036376975.1. GTDB lineage: Bacteria > Pseudomonadota > Gammaproteobacteria > Burkholderiales > SG8-39 > SCGC-AG-212-J23. Next base: position 1,096 of record DASUZH010000600.1, read on the forward strand.
TCGCGCTGCAGGTCGCGCTCGAGGTCGAGCTGCGCGTCGAGCGAGTTGCCGGCCGAGGCATAGAGCGCCTTCTTGATCAGACCATAGGCCTTGGTTGGGCCCTCTGAAAGTGCTTTTGCAACTGAAAAAGCTTCTTTTGGCAGGAGCGCGTCGTCGACGACCTTCCAGATCAGCCCCCAGCGCTCGGCGTCCTCGGCGGAGAGCTTGTCGGCGAGCAGCGCGAGGCCCATCGCGCGAGCGGTGCCAGTGAGGCGAGGCAGGAAGTAGGTGCCGCCCGAGTCGGGGATCAGCCCGATGCGCGAGAACGCCTGCAGGAAGCTGGCCGAACGCGCCGCGACGACGAGGTCGCAGGCGAGCGCGATGTTGCAGCCGGCGCCGGCGGCGACGCCGTTCACCGCGCAGACGATGGGCTTGGGCAGCTCGCGCATGCGGCGCACCAGCGGGTTGTAGTAGGAGCCGATGGTGACCGCGAGGTCGATCGGCGCCGAGCCGGGCGCGACGTTGCGCTGGGACAGGTCCTGGCCGGCGCAGAAGCCCTTGCCCGCGCCGGTGAGCAGCACCGCGCGCACCTCCGCTTCGTCGCGCGCCCGCTCCAGCGCCGCCTTCAGCAGCTGGTGCATCTCCGGGTTGAAGGCGTTCAGCTTGTCGGGCCGGTTCAGCGTAACCGAGAGGACGCCCGCGTCCAGCGAAACAAGGATCGACGACATTCGAAAACCTTACAATAGGGACGTGCCGAAGGTCTACTCCATAGACGGAATCACGCCCGTCGTGCACCCGAGCGCGTTCGTCCACCCCAGCGCGATCCTGATCGGCGACGTGATCGTCGGGGCGCGCGCCTATATAGGCCCGGCCGCCAGCCTGCGCGGGGACTTCGGCCGCATCGTGGTCGAGGAGGGCGCCAACATACAGGACACCTGCATGCTGCACGGCTTCCCCGGCAAGGACACGGTGGTCGGGCCGGAGGTCACCGTCGGCCACGGCGCGGTGCTGCACGGCTGCGTGGTGCGCCGCGGCGCGCTGATCGGCATGAACAGCGTGGTGAACGACAACGCCGAGGTGGGCGAGGACGCGGTAGTCGCCGCGCTCGCCTTCGTCCGCGCCGAGGCGCGCATCCCGGCGCGCGCGCTTGCCGCCGGCACACCGGCAAAGGTGCTGCGCCAGCTCTCCGAGCAGGAGATCGAGTGGAAGCGGAGCAACGCCCAGCTCTACCAGGAGCTTGCCGTGCGCAGCCTGACGACCATGCAGGAGGTCGAAGCGCTGACAGAAATGGAAGTCAATAGAAAAAGAATTGATATTCCCGGAGCCATTCCCCTTTCCGAGCTGAAAGCCAAAAGTGCCTGATACCGCGCTGCTGATCATCGACATCCAGAACGACTATTTCCCCGGCGGCGCCATGGAGCTGGAAGGCGCCGACGCCGCGGGAGCGAAGGCCGGCGCCGTCCTGCAGAAATTCAGGAACCAGGGCACGCCGGTATTCCACATCCGGCACCTCTCCACGCGGCCGGGCGCCACGTTCTTCCTGCCCGGCACCAAGGGCGCCGAGATCCACGCTTCGGTAACCCCGCGCACCGGCGAACCCGTGGTCGAAAAAAACTTCCCGAATAGTTTCAGGGGAACGGTCCTCCAGAAGCGTCTGGAAGAGCTAGCCGTCAGGGACCTAGTGATCGCAGGAATGATGACCCACATGTGCGTCGACGCGACGGTGCGCCACGCCGCCGACCTCGGCTACAAGGTCACGCTGCTCGGCGACGCGTGCGCGACGCGCGCGCAGAAATACGGCGACGAATCCGTGCCGGCGCGCCAGGTGCACGCCGCGTTCCTCGCCGCGCTGAACGGCTTCTACGCAAAGGTGATCCGCGCCGATGAGCTA